>JAHIGH010000259.1 GCA_018900295.1 Patescibacteria group bacterium
TAGAAGTTGAGTATTATCTCAAGCTATGGAATTCTCTTGAAAACTATACTTTACAGGAAAGCAGCTTAAAAAAATTATTTACAAAAACATATCCATTAAACAATGACCTTGATGACGTTTTAATAAAAGTTTGTGCATTGAACGACTTTTATAGCACCAATATTTTTTCTCCATATACGGTTGCCAAACATATCGTCGCTCTGAAGATTGACGTGAACCTTGATGAGGATGACTTAAGGCTAGTAAATAAAATTGCCAGCGTTAAAATGAACGGTGATAAAAATATCAATTTCTATTCGTTTGCCACAAAATACTGTAGCCATCACAAACCGACGGTTTATCCAATATATGATTCATATGTAGAAAAAATGCTGATGTATTTTAAGAAAAAAGATAATTTTTTTGATTTTGCAAGATTAGATCTGAAAACATATGTAAAATTCAGGAATGTCCTGATGAAATTTAGGGAATATTATGAACTTCAAGAGTTTAACCTGAAGCAAATTGATCAATATTTGTGGCAGGCTGGAAAGAAATATTTTCCAAGGAAATACTAATTGTTGAAATTGTAGAAAATTCAAGCAAATAAATAAAACTATAACTTTTAAAAAAATTATGAAAAAAATATGCGTGTAATTACATGGAATGTTCATCGCGCAAGCCAGCAAAGTCCTGTCTGGAAATTGTTATTAGAATTAAAGCTGGATATAGCACTGCTGCAAGAAGTTGGAAGTATACCTGAGGAAATAAAAAAAATATATAAGATTTTATCAAGGGTTGCTATTACAAAAGCCGGGACTCCTCAAAAATTCAGTACAGTAATTCTGGCCAAAGGCAATATTATTAAGGAGGTAACTTTAAAATCAGGATATGACTGGGTAAATAAAGAACTTGAATTTTTCAAAGGAAATTTTATAAGCTGTGTGGTACAGCTACAAAACCAAGAACCTGTTAACATAGTTTCTGTTTATAGTCCTGCGTGGCCAGTCAGCAAAAAAAGATTAAAAGACATAGATGTCTCTCCGGTAAAACTATCATTGAATCCCGATGTTTGGGGAAGCGAAATTATTTGGTCAGCGTTAAAAAATACAATTTCTAATAATGAAACTTGGATAGTTGGCGGTGATTATAATAGCTCTGAAACTTTTGATAAGGCTTATCAACTAGAACACGGAATAACGACAGGTATTACTAGTGATGGAAATAAAGAAATTCGTGATAGAATGCACGCATTGGGATTTAAGGAATGTATTCGTGAATATAATGGCAAGCTTGTTCCCACATATAAACATACAGATAAACAAACTCTTCACCAGCTAGACCATTTATATGTGTCAAATAAATTATATTTAAAAATACTGAGATGCACAGTAAGCGATCAATCGATTATATTTGGCAATTCATTAAGTGATCATCTTCCAATAATAGCGGACTTCAAGGAGATACAGAGCATACCACCTTATGTAGAAAAATTTATTAATAGAAATAAGTGGGTTTTTGCAAAAACCATGTCCGATATACCTCACTATTATATCGTGAGGGATAATTTATCTGAAAATGATAAAAAGCTATTCGATGAATTTGATGTGTTTATTAAAAAGAATGGCTATATTGCAGAGTTTTATTCCAAACAATATACATATTTTAATACAGGTAATTATAAATATTGGGTGATAGAGAATATTTTAAATAGAGCTATATTGGAACATAAAAAATAAATATAAAATGAGATAGTTGATAAAGAAGAGTTTGCTGTTGTAGAAAATAATTATGTCCCAATATTACAACCCAAACCGAAAAAAATCTTTATGATTCTTACCAACTATGAAAAAAAATAATTCAGCACTGGAAAAATTTAATAATTTTGTCATTTTCCAAACGGAAAACGGTAAAGTGAATATTGATGTATTTTTTCAAAATGAAACCCTTTGGCTCACTCAGAAGAAAATAGCAGAACTTTTTGAAGTCAATGTCCCGGCTATTTCCAAGCATCTCAAAAATATTTTTGAAACAGGGGAATTAGATGAAAAAGTGGTTGTTTCCATTTTGGAAAATACCACAGAGCATGGTGCGATAGAAGGTAAAACTCAAACTAAATCCGTTAAATATTATAATCTTAAAGCAATCACAGCGGTCGGTTATCGTGTTAATTCACACAGGGCAACAGAATTTCGCAAATGGGCAACAGAAATTCTGCATGAATATATTATCAAAGGTTTTGCGATGGACGATGAGCGATTAAAACAAGGCGGCGGAAGGGTGAGATATTTTGCGGAGCTTTTGCAGAGAATTAGAGATATTCGTTCCAGTGAGCGAAATTTTTATCAAAAAGTGACAGATATTTACGCAACGAGTATTGATTATAAAAAGGATGACGAGATGACAAAAAAGTTTTTCGCTACAGTGCAAAATAAGATGCACTATGCCGTTCATGGGCAAACAGCGGCGGAGATGATAGAGAGGCGGGTAGACAACAAGAAGCCGTTTATGGGGCTGACAAATTTTAAAGGAGATTATATCACCGTTGATGATATTATTATCGCTAAAAATTATCTTTCCGAGACAGAAATTAAAAAACTAAATTTGATCGTGTCGCTTTTCTTTGATTTTGCCGAACTGCAGGCTATGGAAGAAATACCGATGAAGATGATTGATTGGATTAAGAAATTAGATGAATTTTTAAAAGCAAGCGGAAAAAAGCTTCTTGATAACGCGGGAATAATCAGTCATGAGCGGGCGATAAAAAAGGCCAATAGTGAATTTGTAAAATATCGTAAGGAGCAGGATAAAAATTATATTTCCGACTTTGACCGCGAGGTGAAAAAGCTTTTGAAGAAAACGAAGAAATAATATGTCACAATATTATAATCCAAACCCTCCTTCGTCCGCCTGAGGCGGACTACGGAAGGGCAAGCCGCAATAAAATATGAGTAGTTATTATAAACCTAATAGAAAAAAGAATCTTTATAACTTGAATTCTGAAGAACTATTCCGCCTTAGCCGGTCGAAGATTGATCTTTTTTTGAATTGTCCCCGCTGTTTTTACCTCGATAGAAAGTTAGGAGTTGCGCAACCGCCCGGATATCCTTTTTCTCTCAATTCCGCAGCGTAAAAGCTATGGTGTACAATAATTTCGTATAGGCGTAATATAATATTAGTGATGCTACTATGGGAACAATAAAAATTCAACTCGGCAATAAAACAATAAGTTTTTTAATCATCCCATTAGCCTTCATTAAGCGGGATATTCGAAATGTATTCTTTGACAAGAAGAATAAGACATTAAAACAGACTTTCAGGCACCATAAATATTCAAGGCTTAATAAATTACTTGGCGACATGTATAAAAAATACGATAACAATAAAATTGGTGGCTTTTTAAAAGAATTAAAAGAAAATGAAGACAAAAATTATCTGTGTTTTCTAAATAAATATGGGGACAATAAATTTTGTGAATTTGCAATCAATCAATATTTTGACGACAAAGGAATTTATTGCTTTATTGTTAGCAATAAAATTAAATATGTTGGGCGTTGTTCCGATAATTTTAGAAAAAGAATAAATCAAGGTTATGGCAAAATTAATCCAAAAAACTGCTTCATTGATGGACAATCAACTAACTGCCGTTTGAATTCACTAATTAATGAGGAAAAAGAAGTAATGCTTGGTATATATTTAATGACCGACCAAACAACGAAACAAATAAATGAATTTGAAAAATTTATCTTAGCTTTTGCCAGCTTTGATTGGAACACGTCAACAGTTAACACTGGAACGAAATCGACAGTTTATAAAAAATAAAAATAATTTAACTTCCTAAGTTTATCAAATTTAGTTGAAAAGTGATAGAATACAAAAAAGGTAAATATGAAAAATTTAGAGAGAATAGACAAAAAAAATTTGCAGTCCATTATTAATAATTTAAGAGACAATAAATTCGGTATCCCGGATTTTCAGAGGGATTTTGAATGGTGTCCGTGGGATGTTACAGAATTAATAAAATCTATTTTTGAAGACTATTATATTGGCACACTCTTGCTATGGAGGTCAAATGCAGAAAACATAAATTACTTAAGTTGCGAGCCAATTTACGGTGCTCCTGATAAAAAAGATTTTGACCATATAGTACTTGATGGGCAACAAAGACTTAGTGCTTTATATTATGCGTTTTTTGCACCAGATAAAAATTTTCCCAAAAGAAAATCTAAATTTTATTATTATTTTAAAATCGACCAACTACTACTCGAAAACTACGATGAGGCGTTCTTTTATGAAATATCATCAAAAAAAACTGACGAATTATTTAATGATAAAGAAAAACAGTACGAACAAAAACTTTTTCCGTTGGTACTTTTCTCAGCGGGGACATTTGAAATCCCCAAATGGATAGAAGGCTATAAAGGCTACTGGGAAAAATACGGGAACAATGACATAAATATTCAAAAAAATAAACTACTTACGATTATTGGTGACTTATTAAATGATTATGAAATCAGCTACATCGAGCTTGATAAGCAGATTCCGATAGAAAAAGTTTGCGACATTTTTCAAAAAATTAATAGTACAGGTTTGGATTTAAATATTTTTGATTTGATGAATGCCCTTTTAACACCAAAAGACATACATCTAAAAGAATGGTGGAATAGAGTTGCAGTTAATTTTGAAAATAAAATTCCAGACCCGGATAAAGCAAAAATCTATGTATTACAAATAATATCAATTTTAAAGCAGACATATTGCGCTCCAAAATTTCTATATCATTTAATACCTGGGGCTGTTAAACAAATCAAAAACCAAGATGGTAAAATTGAGAAAAAGACACTGATAACGACAAAGGAAGAATTCAATGATCAATGGAATAATTCTATTAAATTAATGGAGGACTCGTTAAAAATTTTAAATAATCATTCTGATTTAGGGGCAATCAAACCTAATTTTCTTCCATATCCAACTATGTTGCCAATTTTTACAGCTCTCAA
>JAHIGH010000027.1 GCA_018900295.1 Patescibacteria group bacterium
AGGATAAAGGAGCTTTTGGAATTTGTCGAGCTTTGGGAGCGGAAAAATGATTTTGTGAAGACTTTTTCCGGCGGAATGAAGCGAAGGCTGGAGATCGCAAGAGGCCTGCTGCATCACCCAAAAATTCTCTTTTTGGATGAACCTACACTTGGACTTGACCCGCAAACCAGGAACCACATGTGGAATTATATTAAAAATATAAACAAAAAAGAGAATATGACGGTTTTTTTCACTACCCACTATATGGAGGAGGCGGAAAAAATCGCAGACAGGATCGCGATCATCGATCAGGGTAAAATTATCACCAGCGGAACAGCAGGTATGCTCAGGGAACAAACAAAAACAAAATCTTTAGAAAAAGCATTTCTATCGTTGACCGGTAAAACTATAAGGGATGAAGATATAAACGGGACTGACCGGATGAGGATGATGAGAAGGATGTGGAGAAGATAAGGCTATTAAATTATTAATTAGTCTGTAGTAAGTACTGGACGTCAAAATTGTCATTGCGAGGAGGCTAAAGCCGACGAAGCAATCTCTTTTAAACACGGGATTGCCGCGTCACCCACTATCGTGGTGCTCCTCGCAATGACAGGTAATAAGATGTTACGGTGGTGGGAGTAAATTATGGATACAATATATATTTTGTGGCTAAGGCAGATCAAGAAGTATTTCCGCTCAAAATCAAGAATTCTCGGGAGCGCTTTTCCCATTACGGGGTTTGCCAAAGCTCATGGAAATCGCCGCAAGGATGGATCCATTAAGTTATGGCATAGACGGCTTGCGGGGATCTTTGATAGGACACAGCAGCTTCGGAATTACTACCGATTTTTTTGTGCTTGGTATATTAGTAGTTTTATTGTTGGGAATAGGAAGTTGTTTGTTTGATAAAATTCAGGTGTAAATATTGTTAATTTAGTCAAATTAGGGCGTGTTGAAATCCAGCGATAGTACCATGTGATTGAAGATATAGGCAAAGATTTCGTCGCTGACATTGTTGTTGAGGACAAGGAATCCATTGGCATAATTAAATACTCCGGCAATAAAAGATGATCCTATTGAGCCATTTGTGTAAATCGTTCCCTGTACCCCGTCGAGTACAAATGAACCAACATAAGATGCCGTCGGAGGATAGAAGTATGTTGACCAGCCGTAGCTGATATATTGTACATCGGGATCGCCAGGGTCTGCTCCCGGCGCGTATATAAATACAGCTTCATGTCCCATATATTGCGTTGTTACTATTTGCCAGTTGGAAGGATAGTCAATAGCATAATGCTCCAGCTGATTTGTATATCTGGCCCAAATAATTTCTACCGGAGGCGTACCCGGAGGAATATATGTTTGGGATTGACCATTGGAGTCTATAAAAACAATTTGCGGATCTGATGATGGAGCGCTCGTCGGATTGCCAACGGGCGTGGGATATAGTGTCGGATTCGCAGGTGTTGTCGGCTGAGTTTGGCCTGATGCTCCGGGAGTGCTTTGCGCTGTTGTGGGTTGATTGACAGAACTGGCGCCGGTAGGCGTTGTTGGCGATTGACTAAGTGTGATATTTGCCGGCCGGGAAGAAGGCGTGATTGTAGGATTTGCTTTTTGCGGATTGATCGTTGTCCCTGCAGGTGAAATCATTTCTTTTGGCTGTGTAACCGAAGCCGACGGAGAAATTGTTGTTGGTTTTATAAAAATCGATGAAAGAAATGGAATATTTTTTGAATCATGTTGTGTTAGGGATAAAACAGTAATACTTATCAACATAATTACTATAAGCGCGAAAAGCGCAGAAAGTATTTTCTGTTCGATTATTAACTCAATAATTTTATTTTTTATTAAAATAATCTTTTCTTTCATTGTGAATAATTTAATGTTACGTCGTACAAATAAGGCGTCAAGCTTGTATTTGTTGTTGATAAAACAGTTCTATGTCTAAAACAACGTGCAGGGTTTTGGTAACTTGGAACATAACTTCCAAGCGGTATTTGGGCAGAAATAGACGCGCCATTTGGAGTAAAAAAATCACCGGAGCTGCCGTTGGGTCCGACGAAGGTAAAGGTGGCACCGTCACAGCTAGTGTAGGGAGGCGGGGCTTGCGCGACAGCTACCTGCATTTTAATAGTTGTACCAGCCGGCTGATTTATATTTGCAACAAATCTATTAAAAGCTGCCGAGTAACTGGCATCTATCGTTGTAGATTCAAATGAACCTATTGTCGTGGAAGCTCCTCCATTCCCGCCTTCAATGATCATGAATTGGTCTGATGCCGCGCCGGATATAAGATATGAGTAAACATCTGAATCCTGCTGGCTGACCGTGGCAACGCCATTGGCGCCATTGCTTACAGACATACCTCCGCAATGAGATGGGTTATCTGTGATTAGATTATTAATCACTTGATATTGCTCTGTGCCGCCTGTGCCAACGAGCAGGGCAACATCTTCTGTCGCAAGTGTCATACCCTTTGGTGTCAGGCCGTTAGCGTTGTAGTCAGTACCAACATGCGGGCTATAGCAGAAACCAAATATGCACCATCTACCTGCCTGCGATGTGTTAATAATATAAAAGCCTGAGGGAGGCCATACGCTTTCAAAAGCAACATATGTACGATCTCCTGTGGTATTTACAGCCAATCCTTTCGCCTGTGCTGACCAGGTGATTTGACCTACTGACCAGCGAGATAAAACTCCTCCTATGCCTATAGAAAAAACTTGCATACCTAAAACAGAACTGGAAATAGTCACATATACCTTCGTATCTACCGCAACGACTTGTTCTGTTTTCGTTGAAGCATTGCATAGCCATCCAAATAAGCCACACCATATGCTTGCCGTAGGCAGCTGAGTAATACTATTTATATTACTAACATCGTATGTATAAATATTTCTCCCACTTGTTATATAAAGAACATTATTTGTAATATTTATACCTCTTGCAGGTTTGTTGCTTCTGAGATTTATTGTCCTGAAAAGTGAGTTGTCTGAAAGTCTAATTATCTTTAGCTGGTTCGTGGTTGCATCGGTTGCTAAAAAGGCATAACCATTATTGACATGGATAGCATTGGTTGCATCATTACTTGAGTATGTTCCTATAATTGATGCTTCGGGAGACGCAGGAGGCTCTGCATCGGTGATGCTGATATTGGCAAAAGAAACCCCGGCTACTCCGTCGCCTGTGCCTAAATAAGCTGAATCAGGCGAGCCATCCGTACTTCCGGGAACAGCATATATGGCTTTTCCGGGTTTTGGAAGAGTTAATCTATCCACCATATAGGATGTGGGATTACACCAATCGCCATGACCTGTTGCTAATTGTATTTGTCCGTCATCAGGAATTCCTGTATCCGGGGTTGCTTCTATAATCACGTCTGTTTTTGTGCCGGCGTTGAATTCTGCCTGGGTTGTTTGGGTTTGGGTTGTATTAATTGTACGCGTTAAATACATGACAGAATTGATACTAGAAGCGCGGGGTTGTGACCAGGAAATGGTGTTGGTTATTTTTTTGGTTGAGGGGTCGAGGGTGCCACCTATAGTTACGATATTGCCGTTAATGTCACGGTATACATCGTTTATTATTACTTGGCGGGTGATGCCGTTAATTGTTTCAGCTCCGGGGACGAGTGTCCATCTGCCGGTGGAAATTTCAGGATGAAGAAGTGTAGCGATAGGTAATGCAGCGAATAACGACCAGTCCATATCACGAACGCTTGTTGCCGCCTGCCCGGTTTCTTTTAATATCGTTATTGCCTGCATTCTTTGTTTTTGCTGAGGCTTTCCCTCACGGGAGGCGATAAAACCTGTAAGTAGTGCCGGAAAAATAATTGCCGCGAGACCCATAACCAGTAGCAGCTCAACAAGCATTTGGCCTTTAAATAATTTGTTCATTTTTTATTTTATCTTTTACATTGTCATCCCGACTGAGCCGCCGCGAATGGAGGGATCTCATTCCATTAAGCAGCATTGTGGCATGAGATTCCTCGACTTCTCCGCCCAAGGCGGATTCGCTCGGAATGACAACTTTAGCATATAATGAATTATTAATTTACTTGTGTAACAACTCCGTATTCGTTGATTGTGAGTGTTTTTTGGTTGTTGTCCAGAATATCTTTTATGATAATCGTATTTGAGCCTTCTGTGTAATTGCCTATTTCACCGCTTCCTTGGAAAAATATTATTTGTGATCCCGGGAAGGTAATATTTGAAAATTCAATATTGTCGCCGAGGGATAGATCAAAATTGGCCGAGTCAGTGGAAGAATAGTCGTCATGAAAAAGCGTGTATGTGCCTCCGGCAAAAAAAATTCCGTAGTTACCGGACGAGATCCTTCCTTCGGTGTCGCCGAGCATGGCTTTCAGTTGTTGCTGTTTCAGATCTGCAATAAACGTATCTACGGATGCCGATAAAGAAGATTTATGTTTGGCATTTAAAAGACTAATTGTTGTCAAACCCGTAAGGAGAATGAATATACTCATTACTATGATTACTTCGATAAGTGTATAGCCCCTGTTATGTTTTTTCATTCATTTGCCTCCTACTTGACTGATCAAGCCGTACATCGGCGCAATTATGGCTGCCATCATCGCTCCGACAAGAATTCCAACAAATACAAGCATGATTGGTTCTATGAGCGCGGTAATTGTTTTTAGATTACTTGATACCTGGTAATCGAGAAATTCTGACGCGTCCTGCATGGATTTATCCAAGGAGCCTGTTCTCTCTCCTGCTTCGACAATTTTGATGATAATACCGGGAATTATTTGTTTGTAATCTTTTAATCCTTCGGAAAATTTTTTACCGCTTGTTACCATTTTCCCGCAATGAATAATTGCTTTTCGCGTAGCACTTTTTATCACTACGTCTTCAACGAGCGCGAGCGCTACAGTGATCGTCATTCCGGCATTCAGGAGAAGGGCGAAGCTTCTTGTAAACCGAGTTAAGTCTATCTGCTCGGCAAGCTTACTAATAACAGGCAGTGAAATAAATATATTAATCACTTCCCTTTTGTACCTTTTGAATATGTATATAATTATCATTACAAATAAAATAGCGCCTGCCGCCACAGGTAATGGGTTATTTATAATAATATCTGATAAATTGATCATAATCTGTGTCTGGAGAGGCAAGGGGACATTTAATTGTTTAAAAACAGTGGAAATTTTCGGCACAACAACTATTAAAATAACCAGCAAAACAGAGAAAAATACCACTAAAATAAACATCGGATAGATCATAGCGCCTCTAATTTTGTCGTTGAACTCCGCATCTTTTCTTATGGTATCTTTTATATCTTTAAGCGCTATGTCCAAGGTTCCTGCTTCTTCCGATGCCTTGATAATATTGACTGTGACTTTATCAAATACCCTTGGAAATCTCGAAAGCGTGTGGTATATATGTTGTCCTTGTCCAATATCATCTTTCATTGCCAGTAAAATTTTCTTTTGATTCCCTTTCGCGTCTTCCAATAATGAATCCACAACTTCCAGAATAGGTATGCCCGCCGCGAGCATCGTGTGCATATTGCTGATTATTGCTACCTTGTCATTGGTTGATAGTGATATATTTTGTTCTTTCATGATATTTCTATCTTGGTTACACGCAGGACCTCTTCAATTGTAGTGAGTCCTTCCAATACTTTAATTAACCCATCATCAAGCATGGTTGTCATGTTATCTTCCAGTATTGATTGCTTGAGAATTACATCAGCATCCGCTTTCTGGGTTATTAATTTTTTAAGGCGGCTTGTAACCTCGAGCACTTCAAAAACCCCAATTCTTCCTGCATAACCTGTATTGCGGCAGACAGGACACCCTTGTCCTTTATATATCCGTACATCTTTTTTTCCACTAAAATGCTTCTTGATTGCATCTGAGGGTAAATTTTGCGATAGCTCCTCTATCGTAACATCATAAGATGTTTTACACATTTCACAAACTTTTCTCAGCAATCTTTGTGCCACAATGACATTTACAGTAGAAGCAACCAAAAATGGTTCAATGCCCATGTCTGTAAGACGCGGAAGAGCAGTCGCGGCATCGTTGGTATGTAGTGTGGAGAGTACCAAATGGCCGGTCAGAGCGGCATTCACGGCGATGCCTGCTGTTTCAGAGTCACGAATTTCTCCGACAAAGATTATATTGGGATCCTGGCGAAGAATTGAACGAAGTCCGCTTGCAAAGGTGAGATTGGCCTTCTGATTGGTTTGGATTTGATTTACACCTTTCATACGATATTCAACAGGATCTTCAATTGTTGTAATATTTTTGTCACGCGAATTTATTATTTTCAGGATCGAATAGATAGAGGTTGTTTTTCCCGATCCGGTAGGCCCTGTTGAAAGTACCATTCCGAATGATTTTTTAAATCCGTTCGTTACTTTCTTTATATCGATTTCGCGCATTCCCAAATCAACGAGAGAGAACTGCCTGAAGCGGGAAGCCAGTAGTCTCATCACGATTTTTTCACCGTAGACAATCGGAAGTATCGATACGCGAATATCAAGCTCTTCTTCCTCAAGGGATATTCTCATCTTGCCGTCCTGCGGGGACATATGTTCGTCAGTACGAAGACTGGCCAGGACTTTGATTCTGGTTATTATTTGATCATGTAATTTTTTGGGCAAAACAAGGACATCATGAAGAATACCATCAATCCTAAAACGTACCTGCGTTTCTTTTTCCTGAGGCTCAATGTGGACATCCGATGCCCTATCCTGATAGCTGTAATTAATAATCAGATCCGCAATTTTAGAAACAGGAGCTGCTGACGCAGACGGAACCAAAAGCGCATCAAATGTGTCCTGCAGATCCCTGCGATACATCCATAGCTTGTTGTAAATATCTCTTTCAGTCGCAAAGTAAGGAAAAGCCGTTGATCCTGTTTTGCGGGAGATCATTTCGAGTATCAAATTGTCGAATGGGTTGGTCATTGCCACTCTCACTCCGTCTTTATCCCTAAAAAATGGAATTGCTTTTCTTTTCCGTGCGATTTTTTCAGGAATAACACGTAAAACTTCATCGGGAATCGTGATCTTACTCAGCACAATAAAAGGCATTTTGACGGAATCCGCTATGAGCATGCCTAAATTCTCATCTGTAACCATGTCTTTTTCTATCAGTGCTTCACCTAATCCTATGTTGGAGTTTTTGGCATACTCTTCTGTGGCGTTGAGTATTTTCTCATCCAGTAATTTTACTTTCAGGAGTAATGACTTTAGCTGTTCGTCTGTTATTAACATGGGCAGAGAAGGGACACTTGAGATCCTTCGACTTCGCCCTTCGACAAGCTCAGGGCTTCGCTCAGGATGACGCTTCGCGTCACTTCTTTACTAATTGTAGAATTTCTTTGAGCAAATTGTCAAAGTCGAAAAAACTTTTATTCACATATCCTTTGGCTCCCAGCTGTATCGCCCTGTCTATATCTTTTTGCTGACCCAGCGTTGAGAATACAAGTACGGGTATTTGACTTAAGATATTATCACTGCTGAGGTCCTGCAATAATTCGAAACCATCTTTTTTGGGCATGATGAGGTCGAGAAGTATAATGTCAGGTTTGAACTCCGGAATTATTTTCAGCGCTTCCTCCCCGTCTCCTGCTTGTCCGACTTCCAGATTTTTTTCTTTTAGCTTGAAGGCGTAAAACTCCCGAAAAAATTTATCATCTTCAACCAGTAGGATTCGCATAATTTGAGTTGGGAAATGACCCGCCATATCTTACCATTCACCTTTCTGCACTATTCGTGCACGGCTCATGGTGCGATCTTTGGCGGGTAAGAAATTGAGAAATGAAAAATAACTCTCAATTTCTTACTTTTTCTAATTTTGCGATTATTTCTGTAAGATCCAGCTCTTTTCCATTCTTCTCTATCTCTGTAAATGAATCCTGCAACCTGCAAAGGTCGGCTTGAATTTGGATCAAGATATCTTTGTTGATATTGATTTTTTCATTGCCAGTCTTATTAAATAAATTTTCTATTATTTCAGAAACTCCTGCAATATTCTTGTATCCCATAATTTGACCTTGGCTTTTCAGTGAATGCGCGTCAATGTGAACTTGTTTTATCGCTGCTTCAGACTGTTCTTCTTTCAGTAAGAAGGATATATTTAATTGCATGTTTTGCAGATAATTCCTGGCCGCTTGAAGATAAAGGTTTTTATATTTTATTATATCATCCTGTGACATTGGCATATTTTTAATCCCTAAAACTAATATACTTTTATTTCCTTTGATTGTCAATTAATTTTTTATCGGGAATGATTTTGCTTGCTCCAAAATATGCTATAATTAAAGTGTGCTAATAAGTGATTTTGTAAAGAAAAGAAAGTATTTGTTTTGGTCAACAAAAAATTATGACGGCCTCTCAAAAGAAGCTGTGGTTGAGGCTATTTTGAATTATGGAGATATGAATGATGTGCGAGAACTTATCTCTCTTTTAGGCATGCAAGATACCGCAAAAATTTTCCATAAGCAAACAAATCGTCCAAGGATCAATTATCGTCCTGAGGTAAAAAATTATTTTGAATTATATTTCAAAAAATATGCATAGAGAAATTCTGACGGAAATTCAATCAAATCTCCTTCCAACCGTTAAATTATTCTCAAAAAAATTCGGGTTGGTTGGAGGCACCGCCATCGCTCTTCATCTCGGACATCGGGAGTCACTTGATTTTGATTTATTCAGCTTTAATGGGTTTAATAATTATTCAATAAGGGCAAAAATTACCGAGAAGGTCGCTATTGATGCTGTTTTGGTCAATAAAAAAGGCGAGTACACATTTTTAATCGGCGGGGTTAAGTTCACCTTTTTTCAATTTCCCTATAAAATTAATTTTTCAGAATCGCTCGATGATATCATAAAACTACCCGACATTCTTACGCTTGCAGCTATGAAAGCGTTCGCGTTGGGACGGCGCGCCAAATGGAAAGATTATGTTGATCTGTATTTCATCCTGAAAGGAAGTCGCACTGTTTCAGAGATAACGATAAAGGGAGTGGAAATTTTCGGCAACGAATTTAATGAGAAAATTTTCAGGACTCAACTCGCGTATTTTGAAGACATTGATTATTCCGAAGAGATTATTTATAAAAAAGGGTTCTCAATAGCTGATGAAATAATCAGGAAAGCGCTTATAGAGTTCAGTTTGGAAGGGTAAATTTTTAATAAAGAGATCCTGCCCATGCATAATTTGTAAATTTTGGAGATTTATGTCTTCCCACCAATTTAAAATCGGCTATTCCGGCATTATTTGCTATCTGATCCAGGCGAGGTAAATCCCCTTCTATTGGAGTTTCTTTGGCTTCAATCGCAAGATTGCTATCCAAAATAAAATCAATCTCGTGTCCGGTTTTAAGAGCAAAATATTGGACATGACCAAGGCGCGCAAGTTGATTGAAAAGCGTATTTTCAAACTGCGCTCCGCTTGAAAGATCTGCCAGAGTATTGGCAAGCCCTGTATCACAAAAGTAAAGCTTGCGGGATTTTACGATTTCACGGTCGATATTCTTGGTATACACAGGGACAGTGTGTATGAGGTAGGTCTTTTCAAAAAAAGAAACATAATTAGTTACTGTTGGGCGCGATAAACCTGTGAGACTGGATAATTTTGTGTATTCGACTCTGCTGCCAATCCGTCCCGCCAGAAGTTTGGCAAGGGAATATAAATTGCGCTCATCTGAAAAATCAGCAAGTGTCCGAATATCAATATTTACATAAGAGGACATAATATCCAAAAGAATATCATGCTTTTGATCTTCTGCCGGAGCTAGTACCACTTGAGGAAACCCTCCAAAACGGACGAATTCCTCATAGTAAGACGAGAGACGGCTGTATTCTAAATCGTTAAATTCCTTTTCCTTCCAGTTGTCCTTAGAAAAAGGAATTTCTTTAAATGTCAGAAACTCTCCAAAATCCAGCGGATGCAACTCAAAAATCTTTTTTCTTCCTGATAATGATTCTGAGAATAAATTTTTTAGATAGTACGAGCTTGATCCGGTCACAATAAATTTAATCTTGTGATGATCTGATAGATATTTAATCGCGCCGGGACTGTCTGGTGCCAGTTGTATTTCATCCAAGGCTATTATCATTGGTTTATCTAATGATAATCCCCGGGCGATAAATGAGTCGCGGATTGTTTCATAGTTCTTTTGTTCAAAAAGTTCACGGTTGTCAGGGCGTTGAAGATCCAAATAAAGATAGTTTTTATTCTGAATATCTGCCAATATTTGTAGAATCAAGGTTGTTTTGCCAGTTCTTCTCATACCTGTAAGCACCGTTACTGCAGGAAGTTGAGCGTGTGATAAGAGTTCGGGATAGATTTTGCGCTTATAAAACATATGCAACTATCACTTTACATAAAGTCATGACATTTGTCAAGTCATTTTAATACTTTACACGACGTGAGGGGATTTAATATACCCCTCTGCTTTAAAAATGCGAAAGTATAATACCTAACCCTCCTTCGCTAAAGCTACGGAGGTATATACCAATTATTATTTGCAAATTTAAAGCGGAGTGGTATATAATGGTATTGATTAATGTCGAAGGTATTTTATAAATATTTAGGGAAAACTGAAACTTGGCCGAATATTTCAAATATTTATCCAAGTTCCTTGGCGTATGATGACGTGTATGTAGTGCCGCAAAACTCTCCTATAGCTTCCAGAACTGTTGTTGATACCTCGGTAAGGCTTGGGCCATATACTTTGACCAAACCAATTATTTCCGCGCCGATGGATACTATAACCGGAGAACGAATGATACGGGAGCTGGCAAGGCTTGGAGCAATGGGGACGCTTCCGAGAGGCGATCTGGAGGAAAGAAAAAAAATTTGTAAAAGATTGTCTACTGAAAATATCCCATGCATGTATGCTATCAGCTTGAAGAATGGTTATGATGAAGCAGTAGAATTGAAGAAAAAAGGCGCGCAATTAGTGGTCGTTGATGTAGCACACGGAGGGAGTATCCCGGCACAGGAACTGGCGCAGAAGGTTAAAAACAAACTCGGACTTACTGTTGTTGTTGGTAATATCGTTACTTATACGGAAGCGCTCTCATATAAAGAACACGATATTGACATTGCCAAGGTTGGCGTGGGACCGGGCGGACTTTGCAAGACAAGAATAGTCGCGGGAACAGGATTTCCGCAATTGTCAGCTGTTTTTGAAGTTGTCGAAGCGGGACTGCCGGTAATCGCAGATGGCGGAATAAAACAAGCCGGGGACGTCGCGAAAGCAATTGCGGCAGGCGCAAGTGTTGTGATGATAGGCAGCCTATTTGCAGGAACGGACGAGACGCCCGGAGAATATACAATGAACGGTAAGAAACTTGCACGCGGACAAGCGTCTTTGGAATATATGCAAGATAATAATATCGCCACAAATGAATTCAGGGCTGCCGAGGGGATAAGTGTCGAGGTTGACCCGCGAGGACCAGTGAGCAGGATTATTGAGGAATTGATGGGTGGACTGCGAAGCGCGATGACCTATACGAGCGCGCAAAACATAAAGGAGTTCCAGGAAAAAGCGCAATTCATCGTGGTTACCACTTCCGCGCAACGGGAAGGTTTTCCGTGGATAAAAAGCATTTTATAAAAATCAGTTTAATTGAAGCTCGCTAAAATAATTCATGGATTTTCCTGATTTGAAGCGATCATCATTGAGGGCGAAGCCTTTGATGATATATTCCTTGAGTCTTTGTGTCGCCCAGATGCGAAAAAGCGTTGCTTGCCTGCTATTTACTCGATACCCAACGGAAAGAATTGCATCAAGATTATAAAATTCAACATCTCTTGTCACCTGTCTTTGTCCTTCTATTTGAACTTGTGCAATTTTTGCACAAGTTGCATTCTTGTTTAATTCACCTTCTTTAAAAATGTTTTGAAGATGTTTCGTCACAACACTTCTATCCACGCCAAAAAGTTCCGCAATTTTTGCCTGCGTGAGCCATATATTTTCATTGCGTAAAAATACCTCTACTTTTACTTTCCCGTTTGGAGTAGTGTAAAGTAAAAATTCAGTGAATCTATTTTGCATAACAATTTGATTATCTTTTTTCATAGCTGGTAGGAATTATATGAAACTCATCACAATCCGAGAATAATCTTATCACATTTACGATGAGCAAATAAATCTGTTTTTCTGTAAAAATATCTGTCATTGCGAGGAGTATCAAAATAGTGAGCGACGAAGCAATCCCGTCAAACGCAAACAATGGGCGATCCCTTATGCTCTCCCAATGCATGGCTCACGTGGAATGTCGTACTCATTGCTTGAGTAGCATCATATATTCTGATTTTGCAAAAAAGTTATCGGGCATAATACATAATAGAAAATCAATACTTCACCGATCTCCCGATTGCCGGTATTGATTTTTTGGAACCATTTACATCATAATGTAAATAGGGTATTTATATTTTTACCATATAAATATTTTATATACTTACATAATATTTAAGCTATGAATATCCAAACTGAAGCAGAGCTAGTAAGTGAATTAGTAAGCGTATTAAAACACCAATTTAAGACAGATTCTGTGGTAAGAGAATTTGCGGGTGGGTATGGAATTGCTGATTTAGTTTTTGCCAGAAATTTTTTTACGAAAAATAACATTCTCAACCGAGTTCCAATAAATAACTATTATGCCTTGAAAAGCTATCTTAGCTTATCCGATAATACCCCGTTCACGATTGATGATATTACCAGATCTTCAGGAACAAGTAGATTTTTAAGTCAAAAAATAATAAGTAGTCTTTTAAGCAATAAGTATATTTACAAAGAAAGCAATGTATATTTTAAGAATAAGCTCAAGTTTGATAATCCTATAAAAAGACTCGTGGCTATTGAGGTTAAGTTAAAAGACTGGCGCCAGGGTATTCTACAAGCCAGGAGATACAAAAGCTTTACAGATGAATGTTATCTTGCTATTTTGTCAAGCTACGAGAAAAATATTGATTGTTCTTATCTTGAAAAATTTGGAATTGGACTGATTTTATTTAACAATAAAACAGGACGCATTTGGATTAAAAGAAAACCCATTAAAAATAATGTATTATCTTTCTACGAAGATGTAATGGGTTTGTTTGCAAAAGAGCTTTTTCTTCATCAAACTACATCCTTAAAATTTTAGAACGATCTCTTTCCAAAGATTTAAATAAGAAGGTGAGTTCAATTTAATACCCTTGTTTGTTAGTTTTTGTTGGAGCTTATATGCCTTATCCATTCTTGCAATAATATAATCTTTGCTTTTTGAAGGATTTATGGTGTTTATCTCTTGAATGTCTTCTTTCATAGCATGTAAAAAATGCAATCTTGGTTTGGAAAAATTTTCAGAAAAAGTTACATGACTACATCCTTCGCATTCACATTTTAATTTTAAATTTAATTCTGGAAACTCCTTTTGTAAGCTATCTTCTTCTGCAATTATATCCTGATACAAACGGCTATTCCCACCAAACGGAACAGCAAGAAGTAAATCTCTAAAATAGTACTTCGTGGGCATCCTGATATTATCTTCTTCTTTTACTATTAAGCTCTTCGTAAAATTATCTAGTATACCTAATCCTGAGCTTATTGCATCAAATCCTATTGTCAGCAAGCCTAAGGCGACGACGGGAACTCTATTTGCGATAATTTTTGTTTTTCCATAGTTTTTAATTTCTTTTGCAGTAAGAATAAAATTATATAGTTGAGCATCTCCAACACTCTCTGATATTTTGTCAATAAAAAATTGGAGATAATCCATTCCACAATTTCCATAGTCTTCGATTATAATTTTTCTCTCCTTAGCTCTGCATAATAATTCAGCTTGAGTGCAAATAGCACCGGAAACTTTATATTGAGGGGATTTTTTCCTTACATAATCAATACCCTCTCTTAATAATTTAAGATTTATTTGAAACCAATCATCGCTTGTATTATCAAAATAAAAGAATGGAGCGGTTAAGATATTGCACCCGTTTTCGACCTGAAGTTCTATAACCTTGCCCACAAACTCCTTAAGGTATCTTTCATCTTCAAAATCTTCGGCAGTTAGAGCATCATACCCATCGGGAGCGTAGGGAAGCTCTTTTAATCCCTTCGTCTTTCTAAAATTTGTATATGCTAATCTGTTGGTACTTGGGTCGGCAATGAAATCTATGCTATTTCCTTTTCCTCTAATTAAGGAAAGAATTTTCTTATATTGGGCGTGTAGATTTATCGGAAAATCTACGCCATCAATAGTTTCTCCTTTCAAAAAATCTTCCAAGATTGATGTATCGTTTTGTATTGTCCTTAAATAAAACTTAACCTTATCAGCTTTTTCAGGAATTGATTCCTTTTGCTTTTCCTCTAATGCTTTAATAATATCGGAAATTGAACTGTATCTTTGATAAACCTCTTTACTTAAAAGCTTTAATACGACATTTTCAATATGGTTAGGTATTTCTGGATTGATTGAAGTAGGATACGGAGGCTTAACGCTTATGGTTTTATGAATTATTTGCGCAGGAGTAGAAGGATAAAAAAGAATCTTTCCAGTAAGTAATTCATATAAAATAACGCCAACTGAATAATAATCACTTCCATCTTTAAGAGGTTTTTCACCTTTGGCTTGTTCCGGAGACATATAAAAATAGGTTCCAATAGGTTGACCTGTTTGAGTAATTGATGAGTAGTCAATTATTTTAGACAAACCATAATCCAAAATTTTAATTACTCCGCTCTTAGTTATCTTAATGTTTTCAGGTTTAAGGTCGCGATGTATTATTCCCGCCTTATGAATATCCTGCAATCCCTTCAAAATCTCTATTGTCAATCCTATTGCATTTTCATCTTTCCATGCTTTGGGATCTTTATTCCTTATCTCGCGAAGAGTTTCTCCCTCTACGAATTCCATTATAATCATCCTGTATGAGGTATTATTTTCTATATATTCTCCATCCCCTACCAATGCTACCGCATATTTACTATTCACTTTTTTTAAGGCGGACACTTCTCTAATAAATCTCGCCTCGTTAATATCGTCATAGATGAACTCTTTGCGGATGAATTTTATCGCGAAGACATTATTATTTTTGGTGGCTTTATAAACCTCGCCAAATTGTCCTTTTCCTATAAACTTCTCAATCTTATATCCATTTATATTTTTCCCTATCATATCCGTCCACCTTAATGAGATTTATTATACTCTTCATGAAACTCTTTTACTATCCTGTTGTATTGAGGTTTTGCCTGCGTTGTTTTGACCAACCAGAACATTTAAGCCCTGACTAAATTCTACTGACACATTTTGAAACTTCTTGTAATTCTTAAGACCTAATTTTTTAATATGAATTCTTTGTTTATTTACTTCCAGCATATTTAACTAAGGGAGAATGATTTTTGCATTAGCGCTTGAAATTGATTTTCTAATTCATTCGATTGATTAATCATTTTATGTTTAAGTATTTCAGTTTTTTGAACAATTTCTGCAAATTTATTTTGTAAATTTATCGGGGGTACTGGAAAAGTTAGGTTATCTAAAATTCCCGTATTCATATGTGTGAATGATCCATCTCCTCCAGTCTTAAGTCTTCCTACTCTTCCTTTACAGTAATTCATTAAACTAATAAAATATATGGGAAGTAATTTATTCACATCGAGTGAAAGTTTAATTAAATTTGTACTAATAATAGACGGATTTTCTTGGTTTCTAATAATCGCCATTTTCCCTACTGTTCCAGCCCTTGAGATTATAATGTCGCCATTTACTACTTGGTATTTTTTAAGTTCTTCAAATTTTTCCTTTGATATATAAAGACAATTATCGGGCACAAAATCCATTCCTTGGATATTATCCATTGCCCATACTGAAATGCCAGTACTTACATATTCCTCTTTTTTTAACGCACTACCAAATGGCCCGCATTTTGTTCCATCTTTGTCGTTAATATAAAATTGAGATAATTTTAAATTATTAAAACCATTAGGATTGGCAATAGGATCACCAAACATTTCTAAAAAAGTTGATTTTAAATATTCATCTAGTAAAACTATTGCTTGTTTGCGTTTTTGACGAAGAGCATCGGCTTGATCGAGAATTTTTACGATTTGTTTTTGTTCCTCGAGCGGGCGAGGCACAAAATCTAGATTTGAGAAATTTGTTTTATTAACAATTGGCACCACTGCGCTATTTGCAATCTGTTTGAGCTTTTTGGTTAAAGTTAGTGAATAGTAATATCCATATTTATACTCAACTAGATCGCTATTAAAAGTTATAGAATTAATTTGTTGATTGGTAACTAAATCTGTTCCAGCAATACCAACTTTACCTAACGAACCAATACATGAAACCATGATTGAATGTTTAGCAATTAAATTTGCTTTATTGACTCCGTTTTCTGTTATATACTCCTCGGTTTTTACTATCTCATGAGAGCCAATTAAATTTGGGGGTTTTACAAAAGGTATTGTTCCGCCTGAATAATAAATGTCAGTTAATTTACTAGGTGTTTTTCCGGTTGTGATTATTGCAACATCTTTCAGTTTTACACTTTTCATTTATATTGATTTCTTAAATTAAAAAGCCCATTTGATATTTCATTTTCTAGGTTCTCAATTTTTTCTAAAATCTTCGCTGGGTCTTCATATTCAACTTCTTTATAGTCTGCATCTTTGTATCTATTAATACTCAAATCATAATTATTTTCTTCAATCTCTTTACGATTTACAAAAAATGCTTTTTGTTTTTTGTCTATATCAATTTGCGGATTTCTGCTTTTCCATTTGCTTATAATATCAGGTATGTCGTTGTCTACAGTTTTTGTTCTTTTGTCATCAAGAGAATATCCATCTGCTTCCATGTCATAAAACCAGACGTTTTCAGTCGTGCCTCCTTTAACAAAAATTAGAACTGCTGTGCTTACTCCCGCATAAGGCTTGAATACCCCCGACGGCATGGAAATAACGCCTTGTAGCTCACATTGCTCAATTAACAACTTTCTAAGTGCTTTATGGGCATTAGAAGAGCCAAAAAGAACTCCATCCGGCACAATTACGCCGGCTCTTCCCCCAAGCCGGAGCATGTTATAAATTCTATTTACAAACAAAAGCTCTGTCTTGGTTGTGTTGATAGATAAATCTTCGTTAATATCGCTCTTATCAATACTTCCTTTAAAAGGCGGGTTGGCCATCACTACATCAAATCTATTATTTTCGTTATACTTTTTGGAAAGCGTATCTTTGTAGTCAATATTCGGGTGATCTATGCCATGAAGCATTAAATTCATCAATCCGATTCTTACCATCGTCGTATCAAAATCAAATCCGTAAAACGCTTTTTCTCTTAAAAATTGCCATTGTCTTTTGTCAGATAGCTTATCGCTAATTGTGCCCCATACTGTTCCGTTGTCCTCTTTTACGAGGTAATTTTCGCTTGTATGCTGTGTAAGGATGTGTTGATATGCTCCCAGCAAGAAACCTCCCGTACCGCAAGCAGGGTCGCATATTTCTTCTCCAAGCTTTGGATCTACCAATGCGGCAATCATTTGTATGATATGTCTAGGCGTTCTAAATTGCCCATTTTTGCCGGATTGGGCTATCTCTGAAAGTAAATATTCATAAACATCTCCCTGGGTATCCTGGAATGACTGTCCTTCCTTTTGTTCTCTTTCGATTTCGTTATAAATATTATCAATAATATTCACCGCTTCAACCAAAAGTGACGCTTTGGGAATCATGAATACGGCATCCTTCATATGCTCCGTAAAGGCGCTGTTACCATTTTTTAATGTTTTAATAAAAGGAAATACTTTCGCTTGAACATGCGTCAGCATTTCCCCGCCTTCAAGCTGTTTGAAATAACTCCATCTTTTCTTTTGGTTATCCTCCCCGTCCTTATCAGTTCCTCCAAAAATAGAAATATATTTTTGTTTTGAAAATCCGGTCTCCGCATCCGCTTTCCGTTTTAAATCCAGTTCATCAATCCTTTTCATGAAGAGTAAATAAGAGATTTGCTCAATGGCGGTTAGAGGATTAGCAATCCCGCCAGACCAAAATTTATCCCAGAGATTATTTATTTCTGATTTAATAGTATTTGATAACATATTGTTTTATGCTTGATTAAATTGTTGTGAGAATGAATATATTTCGGCAATCTCAGCATTGTTAAACAAACCTCTAATTCCTTGCGAATGAAGTCTTGTAAATGGCAGTTCCACTAAATCGCTCTTTTCTATATCTCTCTTTTGCAGGATCGTGGTTTTTAACATTTGTAAAAATTGAATTTGCCTTGAAGTATAATAGTCGCTATGTTCGGCAATGAAACGGTCAAATTTGAGCGTTACTTCTTCAGGCCATGTAGAAAGTCTTTCAAGACCTAAAATATGTCTGATAAACTGAATAAATGTAGCCGATTGGTTGTCATATACTTTTTGCAATAAATCAACGGTTATATTCGGGTTTTGTTCTTGTAATAGATTTTCTAATTCTATCGTTTCATTTTTTGTTATTTGTTCTCCATTTAATAGTTTTTGCAGAACCGTATTTTTTTCTTTTAGCTCATTAATTAATTTTTCCACCCGTGCCCTATATGCAAAAGTTGTCATCCTTTCGTGTTCCCGACCAAATTCCACCCACTCTTTTTTTGTAACCAAATCTTCAAGATTTAGTTTCTCAATTTCATTTTTGACAGGATCTCGAAATCTCATTAACGGTGCCAATCTTTTAATTGCTTCATAAAGTTTATCTTCTTCAATACTCGACCAATATTCGTCTTTCTGGATTTCCTCGATTAAGTCTTTTTCCTTGTGTACCAAGTTGATTGTAAGAGGGAGTTCATTTACTTGTCCAATAATGCTTTCTCTTAAGATATTTTGCACCTCATTATTGGCTAAAATATGCGAGGTTGAGAGATCAGTAATATCAATTTCAAAACGCATTGCTTTGAAATCCATTCCATGTCTGGCTCTCAAAATTGGCGCAATTGTTTTTCTTAGAAAATCTAGTTTTTCATCTGTGATACCATTCCAAAAATTGTCATCATTTGCTCTTTCCAATACGGCTTTATTTTCGAGGACGACTACATTATTTTCCGGCAGGGAATTAATATCAGCTCTAATGTCATTTATAACTCTTTCAACAATCTCGTTTCGATTTGTTTTCAATGAGGCTTCTAATTTATTTAACCTTGCGTGAAAAAGACGAACAGGTAAAGGGGTTTGACTGCCCGGCTCTCGTCCCTTCGGATTCATTTTGAAATATTGAAAGTTACTCCAACAGTCAATTATTAGAAATTTGTCTTTTTGAGTGCACCACTCTTTTCTTTTTGCGGGATTTTCTTCTAATACCCTAGTTCCCCGACCTATCATTTGCCAAAACTTAGTATAAGAATAGACCGGTTTGGCAAATACAAGATTTACAACTTCTCTAATATCTATACCTGTATCAAGCATATCCACGCTTATAGCGATACGAGGAAAATCTTGATTTTTAAATTGATCAAGTAATCCCCCTTTTCCGTAAGAACGTGAATCTTCCGATACTATTACTTTTGCAAGGCTGCCTTTATGTTCGGGGTAAAGTGCATCAAAAATTTCTTCCAATCTTCTGGCATGATTTTTAGATACTGCGAAGAATATACTTTTACCAGGGAGCACACCGTTACCGTCTTTTATAGATTCCTCCATAAATTCCTGGACTATAACTTTATTTGTTCCAGAATTTGTAACTTTATGCTCCAAGTCAGTACCTTCAAAATTAATATCATCAAGCTCTTTTCCTTCTTCGATTAATTTACCTTGGATTTCGTATGGAAGATTATCTGCTTTTATCCCTTCTAATTGGAATTTTGATTGAACATCAAGCACTTCGAAATCATTCAGGTAGGGTGGAATATGTTGAGTAGCCTCTTCGTAGGAATAAGCAAAAGTTGGATCACCAGATTTACTTTCGAATAGTTCAAAAGTATCGTGTTCAATTTTATTTGTTGGGGTAGCCGTTAAGCCAACTTGAAAAGCGTCAAAATAATTTAATATGTTTTTATATACGTTATAAATTGATCTATGGCTTTCATCTGCGACAATAACATCAAAAAAGAACGGAGAAATATATTTATCTTCATTCTCAATAATATTCATCATCGTTGGATAAGTGCTTACATATATTCTCCTATCAAAAGAGAATTCTTTTTCTCCTCGCTCCGGCCAAATGGGTGCATTCGGTAAAAAATCCTTAAAAGCTTCGTAGGCTTGCTCGCCAAGCGCTATTCTATCTACAAGGAAAAGCACACGCTGTCCCCATTTTGCTCTTGTAAGTACATCTATTAAACTTACACACATTCTTGTTTTACCTGTTCCCGTAGCCATCACTAACAAAAACTTTCTTTTATTATTTTCAACACCTTCAAGTACAGTTCTTATTGCTTGAATCTGGTAAGGCCTTGCGGCAATATCTTTGCTAATTAACTCTACAGACAAAGGAGATCTTTCTTTACGCAGAAATCTAAGTCTTTCTAGGTCATCCCTTGTGGGAAAACCATAAATCTTTCTTGGAGGGTAATTTTCAGTATCCCAAAAGAAGGCTTCATAACCGTTGGTATAAAAAACAAATGGCCTATCTATTACAAGCTTATTCTCAATATTTTTGGCGTATTGCAATGATTGCTCTTTGCCTACCCGTGCATCCTTTGAGGTTCGCTTTGCTTCAACAACTGCGAGTGGTTTACCGTCTTTACCGAGGAGTAAATAATCTACGAATTGATGGTCTGTATACTCAGTTTTGAATTCTTCTTCTACACCTGAATCACCAAGGTAAATATTAAATTCAAGTGAAACTTGGGAAGGGTCGCTAGCTTCCCACCCGGCTTTTCGGAGATTTTTATCAATTATTTCTCGCCTTGTTTGTGCTTCCGTTCTGTCCATATGAATATCGATCTAAATTTTAATTAACTTGCTCTAGGATGAATTATACAATAAATGAGGGATAAATGGATATTCTTTATGATAACTGTTTTTTATTTTTTGATTTTGGCAAAAAATTCTCGCCGGTAATTATACTTTTACCGATTTTTTTCTCCAAAGCTATTCTCGCGTCTTTTGCGATTTTTCCGCCTTTTACCGCGGGAATTCTATTTTCCTCTAACCCCTGCGTTTTGTCTGTCTCAGCAATTCTGCGCGTAGAAAGCTCCGCCAAAGCAGTAAAGATCAATTCTTCTTCGCTCATGTGGTCGCGTAGATTTTGTGTTTTCAAGCCTTTCAAATTTTTATGATTTTTTACAGACAAATCGCTCCACTCCTCATGAATAATATTTGTCAAAATTGCAAACTCATCGCCTTTTTTCACACCATTCTCACTCCAATAATCCGTCAGCTTGTTTCTCGTTTCTTGTCCAGTCATTCGTTGCTGGATCCATTTTTCGCTTCTGCCTTGTTTTTGCCAATATTCCCTCGAACGGTTTAAAGCTTTTTCAGGATCAGCCATTTCCTGCATTCGTTCATAGCCTACCTTTGCTAACCATAGTTTAATCGGTTCCGCTTTTTTGCTCGGCACGGACTGGACAAGACGAAGAATTATTTTTACATCGGCCACATCGGTTTCCCGCATTTTTCCGTCTTCGGCAGGAAGTTTCAACCGGTTACAATTTGTAACCACTTGACTTCCTTCTTTTACAAGGCGATTTTTTAGTACTTTCCAATAGTTTCTTGCAAGCTGAAAATCTACTTGATCCGTCAAAGCTGCGACAATATCAATCACCGAAAAATACCAAACTTCTTTTTGTTCATCATAAAAACGACGAATTTTGAAATTTTCAAAAATAGCCAGCGAATTTGAAATATTTTTCTTCATAATATTTTTTATTCAAATTTCTTCAGTAGGTCGAATATAAATTCTTTTTTTTCTTCAGTTACCTCAACCATAATTACAGCATTCAAATCGAATTGTCCGTAACAAACGAATGAGCGCAATGGCGCAAGGAGGATCGCCGGCAAGGTAAGCAGGTCCTCTTCTCCTTCTATGATAATTGTTCGTTTTTTATGTTGAATTACGCAATTTTTCACTGCTTTTTTAAAAACATCAACCACCTCTTTATGTATCGTCCCGGGTTCATTGGGGTATGTGTTGTTATTCATTTTTTTATATTGGCTAATTAATTTTTCATCTATCAAACTTCTTCGGGTTTTGAAGTCGATTATTTCAATATCAGGAATACAATTTATATCCCTTAGGGATTTCGTAACTATATCTCCTACAGTAATAAGCAATGAATGCTCCGTAATACTGTCTTTTATTTTTCTTACATCCGTAATTACGCTGCCTACGGGCTTTCTTAATTGTTCCCTTAGATTATGAGGGAGTATTAATTTTTCCTTGTTTTTAAAAATATTCGCGTAAACATTGCCGTCTCTGTCAATTTCTCCAATTCTTATACTTTCCGAGGTCATGATCTCACCTGACTCATCCAACACGTAAGGCACGATAATGATCTCAAGCGGGGTCAAGCCTTTTTTGCTTCTCTCTTCATTGATGAGTTTCGCGTTGGGCAAAGTCGTTTGGGTTACAAGGATTGCATTGATCTCTTTTGTTTGCAAGCTTGGTCCGAAAATATCTTTCAATGGGATAATCTCCGCGCGGGACAAATAGTTTTTTTCCAGTAAATATTTTCTTAGCTCGAATTCGCGTGTTTCGTATGGATCAATGAGGGCTGCCAGAAATTTTTGTTGGTATAGTTTTTCGGTCGCCAAACCGATAGTTACTTTTTCTGATTGATTAAACGCGGTGTCAATCAGCTTTTTGTGTCCGATATGCAGGTGGTCAAATGTCCCGCCGATAATACTGTGTCGGTATTTATAAGTCATGATATTAGTATTTTGTATTTGGTATTTAGTATATAGTATTGGGTATTAAGAATAAAGTAGAAAATCATTGACAAAATATATTCACTTCTGTAATATCGTAACTACATTATATAAATGCAAACAATTAAGATATTTCCTAATAAATCAATTGGCGAGGATGTTGACAAGAGGCGTGTTGAGCAATCAGAGGCTTATAATTTTGTTGAATTCTCAGAGATAGGTGAGTATAGAAAAGTCAATGAAAATCTTTTATTGACTGCTTTACAATTCCTTCCAAAAAATATTAGGAAGATTATACACGTTGACAACGCAACCGGGACAGGGCTTATACCGCAACTAGCCGCGCAAATATACCACAAAAAAGGAATAGAGGCGACAATTATCGGTATAGATCCTGATCTTTACGCGTTAAAAAAGGCAGCCGATTCAATGCGAAATATCGATCATATTCACTTATTGTTGTTTCAAGGATACGGTCAGC
Source organism: Patescibacteria group bacterium (assembly GCA_018900295.1). GTDB lineage: Bacteria > Patescibacteriota > Microgenomatia > Levybacterales > UBA12049 > JAHIGH01. The sequence goes on from JAHIGH010000027.1 coordinate 23,283, forward strand.
AC
>JAHIGH010000028.1 GCA_018900295.1 Patescibacteria group bacterium
TATATACACGTTCTTATTTTACAAAAAAACAAGACGTACCCCAAACAGGCAAAATCAACCCTAATTTTGAAGCTAATTATTAATCAAGAAGTGGTCGTGGCGAAGTCAGGAATCAATTTCAGCAAAGGGCAAATATGTACACTTATCTGAAATGGTCTAATTTGACAAGAAACTATTATTAGGATAGAATCAATTTCAGTAAAGGGTAAATATGTACACTTATCTGAAACCATTTCTAGTTAGGGAAGAACTTTTGAAGCGAAATATTAAGATATTCACCCCTGATTTATTTAGCAGGGTATTTGGAACTTCAAAAGAGCAATCAAAATACTTCCTGGAAAATCAAGTAAAAGAAGGCTTACTTGCCCGGCTTAAAAAAGGCATCTATACCTTAAAAACTGACTTCCCGGCAGAAGAGGAAATAGCTAATGCGCTATATAAGCCTTCTTATATTTCTTTTGAGTATGCCCTAGCATATTACGACATGCTTCCGGAGATGCCGTACATTGTGACTTCTGCTACAACCAAGCCTACCCGTTTATTTAATACGCCATATATGTCCTTTGCATACTATACAATTAAACGGGAAGCATATAGCGGATATTCCCTTATAAAAAGCGGTGAAAAATCATTCTTAATGGCTGAACCGGAAAAAGCGTTAGTAGATTATCTTTATTTTGAATCCATAGGTAAAAAACCATATAATGACAGATTAATTTTAAAGGGTCTTGATAAAAATAAATTATTAGATTATGCGGATCTTTATCAACGAAAGAGCTTGAATGAAACAGTAAAAGAGATCGTAAAAAAATATTATGATAACAGTTGAAAAAATACGTCAGCTTGCGCTAATAAAACAAACAACAGAATTAAACATCAGGCGTGAGTACGTTCAACATCTTTTTTTATCATATTTTTACCAACAGCCTGAGACAAATGAGGTATTTTTTAAAGGCGGTACGGCATTACGAATTGTTTATAACAGTCCGAGGTTTTCTGAGGACTTGGATTTTAGCGCTACGCTCTATAATATTGAACCGCTTGAAAAAGCTGTACTTAACACGCTTGATAATATAGAAAAAGAGGGGCTAAAAACAGAAATTGGCGAATCAAAAAAAACAACAGGTGGATATTTGGCAATAATTATATTTAATTTAGGAGATGAAAAAGTATCTATTCAACTTGAGGTTTCATTACGGCAAGGCGATAAGACCGGAGAAGTAGTAACAATTGCAAATGATTTTGTTCCCGCATATCCAATTACTGTGTTAAAGAGAGAGCAGCTTATCGGAGAAAAAATACAAGCGTTATTAACACGTCAAAAACCAAGAGATTTTTACGATTTATATTTTATCATTCGAGCAAATCTCTTAATGCAAGAAGAAAAACATATTCTTAAACAAACCTTGGAAGTACTGCGAAGTGCCAAAATAAAGTTTGAAATTGAATTAAAACAGTTTTTGCCAAAAAATCAGTGGGCAATAATTAAAGATTTCAAGGATAATTTAGAAAGAGAATTAGAAAGATATTCATAATTTTTGTTATAAGGGCTTTGTTATCAGTTAGCAGGTTGTGAATAATGCTATTTTTTATTAATCTTGGGAACTTGTTCCTGTTGTTAGGTCTTTAGGTGGGATTTGGGAGGTGTTTTGGTTATTTTTAACCAACTATACTTAAATCCCCGATCGTAAGATCGAGGGATGGAGTTACCCCTGCGAAGCAGGGCAAACCCGATTCGGGTTTGAATAGGTTAAAACCCCGACCATAAGGTCGTGGGAAGTTTTATCCTGGAGAGGCGGGGAGTGATTTAAATGCCGGTTAAAAGATTGTGAATAATACCGGTTTCTATTAATCGCGGGATCATATTCCTATTATTAGCTCTTTAAATGGGATTTGTCAAGTATTTTTGTTTTTTTGAGCCTCGAGAGGCAAAAAAATGCGCATAGTATATTTGTCAAATACCTTGTCAATTAACTTGACAATTGTTGGGTAGGACGAAGAGTAGTTATTATGTGTTGAAGTAGAGAATAGGCCGCATCCGTTTATAACTTGAACAATTTTTTATTGAAAGATGCGGCACTAAGGGCAGTAATCATAAATAATCACTTAGGTTATTAGTAGATGAGCCCATAGGCTGATTATTTGTTATCTTGTTGTAATCTTCTTGTTGCCTCAATGTAAAGCGAATAGGGGCTTCCGGTGTTAGAGTGGCGGGGAAGGAGGGTTTTTATATGGATAATATAGAAAAAAAATTGACAGGAATAGTCGGGAAAAGTTATCATGGAGGTATGACTGAAAACTGTGATGAACTAGAGCGAAAAGCAAAAACTCCTAAGGAGCTGATTAAGGACGGCAAAATCCCAGTTGTTAAGTCTGTGGAAAATAAAAATGCGGGCGTGGGGCCGGTGGATGAAAGGGTGCAAGAGAAAAAAACCGGTGATCAGCCGGTTGATTTGAATGATACTACACGGGAACAGAGAGAAGAATTTGCTAAGGTGAAGAAAGCGCTTGAGGGAGAACGGGATGGGGAGAAAGAGCCCGGATTATTTGATATTTTGATGGATTTATTGAGGGCTTTGTTCGGCGATACAAAAAGCGAGGGGGAATTGAATAAGATGATTGAGAATTCGGAGGCGATGAGGGGGCTTCAAGCTTTTTGGAGGGTAAAACCGCAGAATAAATGGGACGCGAAAGATTATGCGCGCGTGCTTTTCATGCTTGCTCCTGATACCTCGGATGCGTCAAAGACCATTCAAACAAATCTTAAATCAGTGGTGAAAGAGAAAAAAATAGAGCAGGAAGTGTCGAATGAGGGGGGAAAAATCAGAGACAAACATAAGGAGTCTTTTTTGAAGAGAGATGAGGATCGCAGCGAGCCGGAGAAAAAGGCGGAGGTGATTCATAGGGCGGTTGCGATGAATGGAGAGCTTTGGCTGGATACAGCGAAAGAAGAAAAATTGCTCGATTTGAGCGAAGAGGATTTGATTCGTTTTGAGGGAGCGATTGAAACTTTGATACCGCAAGGAGAGTACGAGGCTCAAGATCAGAAAGCGAAAGAATATCTTTTAAGACATAGCAAAGACGCGCGAAGGATTAGGAAAATAAAAGAAGGGATGCTGAGTACAAGCGGCGGGAATGATGAAAATGAAGAGAAGCCAAAAAGTAGCTTAGAAACAATAGAAGAGAGGCTTAGGGAAATTGAAAAACATGGCGGAAAAATTTCAGAGAATACTTCAAATATGTTTCTTCAGTTACAAGAGGTTAATAAAAGATTGAGTGATATTAGCGGGGTGTTAATAGCTGGTTTTGGCGGCGATCAGGATGTGATTAGGGGGTATCGAGACGAGTATCTTAAGAATCATTTGATGCAACGTGATCTAGAGGGTGGCTTGAATAAGAAGTTAGGCGTGGAAAAAAAGGTTTTGGGAGGAGAGACGGACAAAGAGCTTTTTGAGGGGAATATTGATGAGGTGCTTGGGGAACGGATGAAGAGGATAGAATACTTTATCGCGAGAAAGCAGTATTCAACGAGCGGGGAGATTGATTGGAAGAAATTAGAGGAAGAAAAAGATTATAAATCCGAACTTAATCCGAACGCAGAGAAGATTACAGAAGAAGAGAAGAAGAGAAGAGGAGGTTTTCTTGAAAGGATGGAAAAGGTTTATGGAAAATTTGAGAGAGATGGAGTCGTGGCGATGAAAGAAAGCCAGTATTTTCAAGAATTGCAGAGGTGGGTGGGGGAAATATTGGAAAATTCAGAGTATGGAATAGATACAGAGCGTACCCATGATTTGATACTGCCGAGAGGGGTTTATGAAAAGTTTAAAAAAATAAAGGAGAAGGGTACACATGTTTATGATTATGGTAGTCCTAGTGATGAAAAAACAACTAAGATATTTGAAGAGAGTATCCTGGTGGCAGTAAAAGACTTGAGGAAATTGAAATTTCTTAAGTATTTTGATGGCAATTCTTATCTTAACCGTGAAGGTAAAGGCCTTACCCCTGAAGGAGGAGTTAATCCCAATGTGGCATACGGGTATCCGGTTTCTTTGGAGGCGACAATGCTCCTGATCGCTGATAATTGGCATGGGGCGGAGGAAAAATGGGGGACAGGAGAAGAGCATGAGCTGATTGACGCTTCGGGGAAATTTCACCCGGAGAATTTTCAGTTGTGGATGAGATACCGCATGTGGCGTTTGTCGGATATGAATTCTGTTAAGAAAATAGCTCCTTTGGATCAAATCAATTTTAAGGCCGGCTTTTCACAGCTGACTTTGGATAATATTCTTAATATCCCGCAATATATGTCGCATCAGGATTTTGAGATGTCCGGAGACGCGAGCAGATTGTATGATTCAGAAAAGGGTGGTACTGAGAAACGTGGAGTACAAGGGGATCCATTTGTGAACGGATGGGGACAGTCGAAGGACCATCAGGATATGACCTGGGACAACAGGGAATCTATGATAATTGAAGCATGGCGGAGAGGATTTAATCAGGAAGACTGGGCTACTTTTCACTTGCCTCACGTCCGAGCGGAATTGAAGAAATGGATTGAGGCGCAAAACCAGATCGCAACAGAAAATAATCTTTTGAGAGACTGGCATTTCTGGCAGGATTTTAAATTGCCATCGTCGAAGGAAGGAGAGTTCGGTAAATATTACAAAGACGGGAAGCAGGGGAGTTTGGGAAAAGGCGTTCTTGATATGTTGATGTTTTACCGTCATTTTACCGAGTTCACGGAATTTTATACAGAGAAGGAGGATGGGAAAGCTGTAAAAGTAAGGGATTTTGAAAAGAACAAGGCATATAAGACATTGGGTTATGACGGATCGAGCGCGTTCCTTTTGTCTATTGCCGAGAATTCATTGATTTGGACTGATCCTAACGCAAGAATGAAGAGCGAAGAGCTTTATAAGGACTTTATAAAAAAGCAGATGGATGAGATCGGAGCGAAATATCAAGGTAAAGTAAGGGGTGAAAATAACTACAAAATGGATAATTTGATAGCTAATTATAAAAGGGATGTTGAGAAAAAGGAGGATATAAAAATAAGCTTTGACAACTTTGATAAGCTGGTGGAGTTAAAAATGAAAATTGAGACTATGGTAATGGGAAAAACAGTTGTTAAAGAGAAGGAGAAGAAAGAAAATGGATTGAGCGAAGACAAGGTTGTAACGAAGGAGGAGATGGAGAGAGAAGTGAGGGGTCAGATGAGAGGAAATATAAAGGATTTTTTGAATAAATTGATGGAGGTAGAGATACCTGTGGTGGAGGAAGATGAGGAGGGAAAGAAGATTAAAAGAGATGTGAAGATTGGAGATAGAGTGGTTTTTGTTGATGAATATGACAGGATAGTGACAGCGGAAGAGTGTATGCAGATATGTAAGGTTGATAAGGAAGAAAAAATAAAAGATGAAAATAAGAAAACAGTGAGAAAGATTGTAGAGGAATTTGGAGCTAGTTTTGTAAAAGACGAAATAGATCTGGGAACTATTAAGGAATATGAGAAAGCTCTTAGGGCGGTTAAGGATGCTGAGGGAGAATACAGACAGGCCAGTCGTGAAGGCGATCAAAAAAAGCTGGATAAAATAAATGAGAAGCTGGTGGAGAAAAGGGCAGAACTTACGAAGAGCGAGAATGTGTATAAGAGTTATAAGGAAGATAAGGTTTATGATGATATATTTAAGCGGCATGAGAGGATGGGGCTTGCAATGCTTACGAAAGTGGCAAATGTATCCAGGAAGCAGATGAATATTTTTAGTGAGACAAAATCCCAGCAGGAAGTACATGGAAATACTACGAGCGGAGAATTTCTCAAAGAAGCATTAAAGAAGAGTGCTGCGACTATTTATGACCTGAATGATATTGAGGCAAAATATGCATATCAGACAGTATGGTACGTCCTTCCTCAGATGAGAATTAATGCCTGGAATAATACATCGGGAGTATTGGGCGGTATAGAGCCTGGCACAGCGCTTGTCCGGACCGGAAGGGCGAGAGAGGCACAGCTAGGTCTAAGCACAGGAGGAGGGAGCAGTGAAACAAAGTCTGATTATAAAGCCTTGTCTCCTCCGACGCTGCTGGACGCGATTCCGGTAAAAAGAGCAGGAGAGGGGGTCGCAAGAAATACGATCCTTGGGATTATGGAGGGAAATAATCCCGATGAGGGTGGGTGCGAAATTAAAGATCGTTGGGACAGGGAGTTGGGCAAGACAAAAAGTTATTTAATAAAGAAGGATGCGCAAAGCGCGGAGTATGTGGATCATTTAAGCAGCGGATTTGAGGTTTGGAAGCTTCTTGTCGAGGAAGAACCGGAATTGAAGCATTTTCATGAGATAGTGACGATAAATGCGTGGGGAGTAATGAAGGTTGATCATGAAAAGGCGAGAAAACTTTTCGATGCGTGGTGGAACAGATGCCGGCTTACTTATAATTCTAGCGAGATTGATTATGACAGGAAGATATCAGTGGACGGGCGTGAGGTTACGATGCGGGAGCATATGCTGGGTAAAGATATTAGAGAGACCCAGGAAATAATTAGAGATCATTATTTGGAATTGGCCGGCAAAAAGGGGAAGGATGCAAAAGTGTACGATAAAATGGCTGAGAATATTATGAATAAACCCGCGCTGGCGGCGATGATGAATATGGTGACTGCAGGGATACACGAACATATGACTTTTGATAGTCATTACGATATGTGGTCAACGCAGCATGTGCAGGAAATTCAATTTATTATGGAGCATTACCTTCATGAGAAAGGCGGGATTGAATTGGGCGGCGAGGGGGGCAATGAACATATACACGAAAAAACACCGACGATGATGCCCTATGAGTTATTTAATAAGTTGCTGGGTGTAAAAGAGGGGGATTCGATGGATAAATATATGTTTTGGGATCTTTTCAAGTGTTTATTGGCAGGGTTTCTAGCGGGAATTGGCGAGGCGCAGAAGGAGATGGAAGATGAATTAACCGGACAGATGAAGAAGCAGTGGATTGGGTGAGTTGAGAGGGGATATTTGATCTGAAAATTCATTTAAGCTTTTGGTTTAGGTCCGTGTTGTTGGCCTTCCGCTTCTCCGCCTATCTTATAAACGATATTTTTAGCCCGATCCCCCCATTTGCCTGGAAGTTTACTTGCCATTGTAGCTACGTATTCGGTAGTCATGCTTGATTGTCCCATAGCGCCACGGCGATTGGCTATTCCCCAGACGCCTCCGGCAAAGCCTTTGGGCATGGCAGCGCCGCCGGAGATCCCTCTGGCAACGCCTCCGGCTGCTATAGCGCCTCCTTTGGAAGTGGCGTGGAGATTTTCTTTGAGAACTTCGAGGAGGGATGGAGCCATGAGTATGACGGCGAAGGCGAGGAGGGAGCCAAAGCCTGCCATGTTGGGCTGTCCAACCATCGGTGGAACAAAGCTACCCGGCCCCGCATTTTGGAAGATATTCATCAATATCGCGGCAATTACCAGTAAGGCTGCTACCGCCGGGAAAACAGCGAGATGGACGAATACTCTTCTGAGCCATTTTCCGAATCCGAGAGGTGTGCCAGGGAGTAGTCCTGTAACGATCCAGAGAGGCGCGGCGATAATGTACAGGATGAGCATGACATATGCTTTGAGGAGTTCAAACCAGAGAGTAATGAGTGCCCATGTAAGGGCAAAAACGACTATGATGAGAGCGAGAATTCCGGCGATGAAGCCGATAACGTTACCTATCGCTCCGAGTATGCAATTTTCTGGATGTATGCCGGTGGGTATGGGTCCAAGCCAGTCTATACAATTTCCCACTGCAAATCCGGTGAACAACCCATCTATCAGATTTCCAACTATGTCGGCAATGGCCTGGCTAACATTCCAGGCTACTTGCGCTAATCCAGACCCGCCTAGTAATGTGCATACTTGTCTTAAAACATTGTCGCCGTAAGTGAGGGGCGTACTAAGGAGATTTTGGGAGGCGCGTTGCTGGAGCGTGAGATCGGGAGTACAACCGGAGGTGGCAGGATTTGTAGTGGAGGGATCGGCTTGATCGGCTTGGGTGATGGCGTTGATGCCGGTGTAGGTGAGAAGCCACATGCCATCCACCATGAGCGCCGCGATGGCGTAGGAAAAAGTAACCAGCAGGATGCCGATGATAATGCGTGGGATCTGGTTTTGGAGAGTCATGACGGTACGGGGATCTATCTTCACCCGGAGCATAATTGCAAGTCCGATAATGATAAAGACGAGTACAAATAGGAGGTATGCCATATTGCGGGCGGCGGTCCATAGGGGGAGAAGGGGACGCAGGGCTTCGAAGCCGCCACCGGTTTGCGCGTATGCGGGTTTGGTGATGCCGAAATTGCCGGCGAGGTAGCGGATATAGTCCGTTCCAGAGGCAGGAGGGGTATAGACCATGCTAAACATACCGGGAAGAAAGCCCATGAGTCCGCCGAGTTGGGGCTTATCATTTTGAGGCGGGCGCAGTCCTAATTTGTGAGTTTTGGGGTCTATATCCAGGCATCCCTGTGCGGGATTGATGGGATCTATGCCGGTTATGAGGCAGAATACAGAGGAGATAACTTCGATCATGGCGGATTGGACAAAGATGTGCTGGTTGCGGGGGACTTCCGGGTTGATGTTGGGAGTGTTGAAGTTAGGGGTTAGGGGATAGGCTATAGGGGATAGCTGAGGAGAGGTTTGAGCTACTGCATTAGAGGGGA
>JAHIGH010000029.1 GCA_018900295.1 Patescibacteria group bacterium
GATTATTTCAACTTTCATATTTTTATATATATATTATTTTGTAGTTGTAGTAGTGTATAGGGAAAAGTGGAAAAATGCAATAGCAATGTGTCTTATAATAAAAATAATCATTATTGAAAATAAGCGCTAAATAAACCTATGCTGGTTTAAAAAAGTAATTGCAATAGTAAATAATCCTCATTAAAAATAAGAGTGTGGTTAAATGTGGAAAACTTGTTGATATCCCGGGAACAACTTGTTTATAAAAATAAAAAATCAACTTACCCACAACTTTTACCCAGTAAGTTGATTAATAATCCCCTTGATATCCTCATTAATAATATCTTTGTTTTCCACAAGTCCCCGTATTTTATCCACACCATACATAATCGTTGTATGATCCCGGCCTCCCAACAGATTGCCAATTTCTACCTGAGTAAGTCTTAATTGTTCCTTAAGTAAATACATTGCTACCTGCCGGGCCCTGACCAAACCCGCGTCTCTTTTTGGTCCTTTCAACTGCGTGGATTTAACATTATAATATACACAAACAGATGTAATAATATCTTCTGGGTGTATATGTCCGCTTTTCTCTTCAACCACCCCTCTCAATACCTGTTTTACAAACTCAAGACTTATAGGTGAATTTATTGTCTCAGCTTGTGTTATAACTCGAATCAGTAATCCCTCAAGCGCGCGTGTGTCCTCCGCTCCTTCTGCTAATACTTTTGCGGCTTCTATTTGTAGGTCGTAACCATACTTTTTTGCCTTAATCATAACAATAGCTGTTTTAAGTTCAAAACTTGGCGCTTCTATGTCTATACTTAGTCCTCCGGCAAAACGCGAAGACAACCGTCGTTCCAGCTTTTTTATTTCCTGGGGCGGCCTGTCCGAGGATAGGGCGATCTGGGAACCGTTATCTATTAAAATATTGAAAGTATGAAAAAGTTCTTCCTGCACCTTATCTTTACCCGCGATAAATTGGATATCATCAATTAATAAAAGATAAGCTGACCTGAACCGCCTTTTCATTTTTGCGGTCTCATTATTTCTTATTGCCTCAACAACTTCATTAGTAAACTCTTCGCTGGTGATGTAAATGATTTTTTTATCAGGCTCTCTTCGATATACTTCATTCGCGATTGCGTGCATAAGATGGGTCTTCCCTACGCCTACAGGTCCATAGATAAAGAAAGGATTGTAGGATATTCCTATATTACGCGCCACATTTGTCGCTGATACAAAGGCCAGTTGATTTGTGGAAGAAACAGCAAAATTTGCAAAAGTAAAATCCGCTCTCACTCTCGGTAAATGTCCCACAGTCGAGTTAATAATCCCTTGTTGTCCAAACGCGGGACGAAGACCTGTGTCGTCTGGTGTATGGCGCAATCCCGTGCTTTCTTGTACGGGACGAAGTTGAGATGCAGTTTCCTGGGTAGTTTGTCCGAATAATGGCGCTTCTTTTATTGGTTTTTTATTGGCAATAGGCATCACCTTAGGAATAAAAACAACAGCAAGCTCCCTTCCTGTATGCGTGCATAGTAGTTTCTTGATTTGCGTTGCAAACCTGGACTGTAAAAGATTAATAACCATTACTGATGGAGCTCCTACGGTTGCGATATTGTCCTCAAGCGAAATAAGATGGGTTTGCCGGAAAAGAAATCCGTAATTGACCTGAGAGACTTCAGTTTTAATTTCTCCCAAAACTTTTTTCCATAACGAAGCTAAATCATTAACCATATGGAAAGATATTTAATAATGTGGAAAACTTTTTGTCAAGGAGCATTATGCAAGACCCTCGTTCCCTCCCCCCGTCTTTTAAACTCCTCCAACTTCTGCTATACTATTCCAGTTATATAATATGGAAAAACTTATTAAATTAAAAAAAGTAAAACGTAAGCGCAAGCATGGCTTTCGATCTCGAATGAAAACACACGGAGGTCAAAAGGTATTAAAAAAAAGAAGAGATAACGGCAGGAAAAGACTTACGGTATAATGTAGCATGTTGAAAAGAAAACACCGGTTGCCTGTGAGAGCTAAAATAACTCGGTCTTCCTCGCACAAATCACGGACATTCCGACTTATTATTTACAAAAACAACAATCCGTTTAGTAGATTTGGGTTTGTTATAGGTAAAAAGATAGACAAAAGAGCAGTAGTTAGGAATAGGACAAAGCGGGTAATGCGTTCCTGTATTGAAGAAATGCTACCCAAAATTGAAAATGGATATGATATGCTTTTTATATTAC
>JAHIGH010000030.1 GCA_018900295.1 Patescibacteria group bacterium
CTTATCGTAACATAAAAGACGCGAAGCGAAGGGAACTGTATTTAAAATCTAATAAGGGAAGAACTACCATTTTGACAATGCTCAAAAAATATTTTGAAGAAGAAAAAGAGAAGGTGTAAACCTATTCCAAATGGAAGGTGGAAATCTTATATTGGATACTCAGAAAATTTAAAAACAAGAAATTCTGCACATAATAATGGTGAAGTTACTTCCACAAAGGCATATCGCCCTTTAGATCTTATCCACTATGAAGCGTACAAAAATGAAAAAGATGCAAAAAGAATAGAAAACTATTTCAAAACAACAAAAGGAAAAATTACATTAAAAATAATGTTGAAAGAATATTTCATTAAAAATAAAGAATAGATATCAAGTCAAACTACACAAGGGTATTAGTTGCTGAGATTACCCCTTTGTCATCCCGACCGACCGAAGGGAGTGGAGGGATCTCACGCCACTGTGCTTGAATTATTACACTATGGTATGAGATTCCTCGACTTCGCTTCGCTCGGAATGACAATTTGAGGCAAAAGTGGGGGTAATGTCGGTATTAGTTGTTATTTGTAAAAATTTAGGCACAACAAATTTTATTATTTAATTTTGGAGATTAATTTTTATTTATTATTTTAATTTGTTGTACCCCTAATTTTATTTTTTATTTGTAGTTTATAGTTATTTGTATTTATTTTTCGTGGGGATTATTTTTATATATTTTTTATATTTAGTTTTCTCCGTTTTTTTATATTTTTATGTTAGTAAAGTGCTAAATATCTTACATAAGTAAGATGCATAGAGTATAATACAAACGTTGTCCAGTCCTGCCAGCCAAATTACGCACGCAAACGGCATATTATTAATTTGACTTATTAACTATAGTTGGTATAAGCTTAAATACAGATGAATATTAAAAGATTATTACTGGCATTGTCCCTTTTTTCTATTAGCCTTTTTATTCCAAAAACTGCACAAGCATTTGATTTACAAGAAGCATTAACTTCGGGAGACTCAATTGTAGTAAAAATACAGGAGGGAATTGAATATTTCTTCGCTTTTAAAGTCGAAAATAAAGTAGCAGTATTGGAAAAGCATGCTGAGAAAAGATTAACCATGGCTCAGGGTTATGCCGAGAAAGGAAATAATGAAAAAGTGCAAAACCTGATGCAAAATTATCTTCAAATAAAAGAAAGGCAAAATAATTTATTGGGAAAAACTGATAATGAAAAAGTTTTGGGAGAAGTTGAAGAAAGAACAATATACCAGCAAAAAACAATGGAAGAGATTAAGACAAAAATTGATGAGGACGGAAAACAGAATATTATTCAGGTTCAAGAACGGGTTGTTAATCAAGTTGCAGAAAGAATAGTTGAAATTAATGGAACAAAAGGGCAAACTGAATTTTTTCAAAAAGTTGAACATATATGGGCACCTGGGACAGGACCTGGAGGAGAAGCTGGAACAAATTTTGCGCCCGGAACTTCAGGTACAGGTAATGGTGGCGTAGTTATTAAAGGTGGATCAATGCAATTTGCTCCGGGGACGTCTGGTGGTGAAACTAGTGGCGTAGTTATTGAAGGTGGATCTGGACAGTTTGCGCCCGGAACTTCGGCTGGTGGAGCTAGTGGGGCAGATATCAAAACCGTAGAAGTAAAAACCGGTGGAGGTTCAGACAACGGTGGCGGAACAACTGTAGAAGGCGGAAATCCAAGCAATACTTCAGGAGGCAATACTGTAGAGGGCGGAAGTCAAAATGCGGATTCTGGCACTTCTTCTGATGGCAGTAAAACGTGGATTGACCCCTAAAAAACTTATTAATCAGCTTTAAGAGTATAATTAGCCATAAAACAGGTTCTAATAGAGTCCAATACCCGCAGCTTTTTAGAAATCATTTCCTTTTGATATAATTACCGTGTGGTCTATAAAAATAAAATATTTTCGGATGATGAAATAAAAGGACAAGAATTTATTGACTCCCAATTTGTTAACTGCAAATTCGTTAATACCGGATTACGATTTACATCTTTTAACAAATGTGAATTTAATACGTGCGATTTGTCTTCAGTGCATTTTGACCTAACTTCCTTTAAAAAATGCAATTTCCCCGAAAGTAAATTGAGTAATTTAGATTTTTCAGAAGTCAATGTGAAAGACTGCAGTTTTTCCAAGACAGTAATGAGAAACTGTGTTTTACAACAGCTCAAAGCAGGAAGTAATAACGAGAAAAAGAAATTTAATTTATCAAGTTCTATATTTACGCAAACAGAATTAGCGGGAACAATATTTTTTCTTTGTGAATTAAAAGGGGTTAATTTTCAGAAGGCAAACTTGGAAAATGTTGTCTTTGATAGATGTAATTTAAAAGAAGCAAACCTGACAAATGCGAATATCCGTGGAACAAATTTTACTGATAGTAGAATGGAAAATACGATATTAGATATTGAAGGATTCATTATATTTGGAAACTCAAAAGGTTTTATATTAGAGCAACAAAATGTCGAGAAACAAAAGTAAGTTCGATAAAAAATACTCAGATTGTATGCAAATAAGCCCAGGGTGCTTCCGCTCATCAGTACTGAAATCGTCCGCGATCCCCAACTTTTTAGATAATCTAAATGCATTATGTTAGTATTCCTGATATAATTTTTAGATAACGCTTATTTATGTATAGACTTAGGAAAAAACACAGGAAGCACATGGATAAAAAATTACTGTTTAAATTGAGAATGTATTTCGTTATATCCTCTGTTTTATTAGGAATAGTTTTATTTGAAGTACTATCTGGCAGAGTCAGTTTTTTACTTGCAATGATAGGACTTATTATTGGGGTTACGATTGGAGTTGTCGCCGCAAGAATGCTTCTTCTTTCCTGGCACCATGAAGCGAAATTGATTCGAATCATGGTATACCCCTCTGCTTTCAAATTGCAAAAAAGTATAATACCTAACGAAGCAATCATTACATTACGTTTATATTTCTATATCAGCCCAATTCCCATTTGAAAGCTACGGTAGGTATATACCAAATTTTTGCAAAATGATTGCGGAGTGGTATATATGCGCCATTGAGCTTGACAATTAATGCCAGTCAATAGGCGGAATGTCGCGCGAGACAAGATATTCATTGCACTTACTAAAATGATGATTACCAAAGAAAAGCGACGCGGAATAAGGAGAAGGGTGTGCGGATGCGAGTACCAAATTCTGACTTCTATCAATAGCAGATCCCTTTGTTTGAGCATATTTTCCCCATAACAAATAAACTATATTTTTCCTTTGCGCGTTGAGAGCTTGAATTACCGCGTCAGTAAAATGCTCCCATCCTATGCCGCTATGCGACGCGGGAGTATTTGCGAGAACAGTCAATACGCTATTGAGCATAAGAACTCCTTGAGATGCCCAGCGGGAGAGATCGCCTGACGAAGATGGGCTTATTCCTAGATCATTGTGAATTTCCTTATAAATATTCTTCAGAGAAGGAGGGAGAGCCACACCGTCATCAACGGAAAAAGACAAGCCGTTCGCCTGACACAGTCCATGGTACGGATCTTGTCCGACAATGACTACCTTTACGCTATTAAATGGACACAAGTCAAATGCCCGAAAAATATTTGGAGCGGGCGGATATACTTTTTTGGTAATATATTGACCGCGAATACTTGCGCAAAGTTGTTTCCAATATACTTTTGCAAATTCTTTTTCCAACGCGATTTTCCATGTTGGATCTATTTTTACTTCTCTCATGATTTTTATCTCATTAAGAATTATACTCAAAATACCGGACTATAACAAAATAATTAAAAACACCCAAAAAACACGAAATCCAAGTACGGTTAAGGCTCTTTTACGGTAATTGTTTTTATTGAGGATAGTTTCTTATCATAAGTATATAGCGACATATTTCCTAATTCCGCAACCGCCGCAAGGTATGCGTCTATGTATGATATATTATTATCTTCCCAAAATATTAACGCGCGATTGATAAGAAATGCATTGCATTCGACACTTTCTACATAAATTAATGCTTTAATTTTATAAGTAATTTCCTTTTTATCTAAAGCATAATATGAGTTTAAAACCCAAATAATTTCTGCGATAACTATGTCTAAGAGAATATTTTTATTATTTTTATTTTTTAATAATCGCTCTACTCGTGCCACTTTTTGAGGATCATCATTAACCAGAAAGCGGATAATTAAATTTGTATCAATTAGATTTTTTGACATATTTCACTAAAATTGCGTCTGTTACTGCTTTTTCCATAGCATCTATATCAAAAGGCTTACTTGATTTAATTGATCCTTTCAAACTAAAAAAATCTACAACAGGCTTGATAGATACTTCATTATTATTAACTTCAAAAACAATTTTTGAATTTGTCTTGATTCCCAATTTCCGTCGAATTACTGCGGGAATAGTAGCTTGCCCTTTTTGTGTTACGGATGTAATAAATTGCATGCCATTACTTTATCACGTTACTATTAAATAGTCAATATAGTAATACATCTGCAACAATTACATCACTCCAATCAGAAAGAGCCCTTACGGCTGACTGGAATCGACCTGAAGAAGATGCACAGGCGTGACTATTTAATTTCCGATGAGGATGATGAGGATATGTTGTTTAGTTTTACCGGCTCTTCTCCCTGTACAGGCTCTTCTACTGGTACTGGCAAGTCTTCCGGTACTAGCACATCAATCAGATGCACATTCTGTTTGGCACTGCCGGTATCACGAAGTGTGACGAGAAACTTGCCTTCAGGATTCACGTAGCCAACGGTAACACCGAAACTAAAATGTTTATTAGATAAAGGAGAAGCCTCTGCGCACCTCACTGATCCCTCTCTTAATAAATCTCTAATTCCATCTGCATCTGCCTTGTCAGAAAGTTCCAAAGCATTCTTTATAATCCCTAAATTAGTAGGAGCATTACCAATGAATGCCTTAACTCCTTCAACTTTTTTATTTTCTTTTACATCTTTTGAATGTTCTTTTACCATTGCTTTCTGTTCTGAGAAACCTTTATTGTTGCTTTTTGGTAAAAATATTTCCTTGAGATTTATCGCTATCTCCGAATTTATTGAAGGTTGCGCTTCAAATACAGGAAATTCGGAATGCTTTGCTGGCTGGAGCATCCCCTCTTTTTTATAGTCTTCAATGGATTTTCCCGTTAAAGTAAACACTACACGACCTAGTCCTTCTACTCCTGCTTTTGCTTCCGGGGTAAATTTAAATGTTCCATTATTAGCTTCCGGGGATTTTACAACATCCTTTGCCGCGATTCCAATGTCTTTAGGTCGTCTCTTTATACTAAGTTCTGCTGCCGCCATATTTGCGAGAATAATACTACTCAATTTGCTTATTGTCAAGCCCCGTAATAAAAAGTAAACCTCTGTTATAATAAAGCTCTGAAGATGAAAAAACTATTGATAATCATTTCTATACCATTTGTAATTTTAGTCTCCTTAGTCTTCATTTGGAAATTATTTGGTCCGGGAGGAACCACAAAGCAAATTGAAATCTTTGTTATTCCCCAAGAGAAGAAAGATTTTAATATCACTCAAGCGCTTTGGGAAAAGAAATTAATTAAAAATACAGGCGCGTTTCAATTTCTTCTCAACACTCTCGCTAAAAATAAAAAAATAAAATCAGGCGGATACAAACTAAGTCAAAATATGAACGCCTGGCAAATTATGAAGAAAATTACCGGTAGGGAAGACTTGGTTTGGGTAACTATTTCATTTTGTCCCCGCAAAGAACAGACAGGAGAAAAATTAGAAAAAGCGCTGGGGTGGAGCAAGGAGGATTTAATCAAATGGAATACTGTGTATACCAAAACCAAACCCGAATATTTTGAAGGCGTTTATTATCCTGATACATATCTTCTTCCTGTTGATGAGTCAGGTACGGAAATAGCAGTGAGATTTATTAACAGGTTCAATGAATATTTCGCTCCGCTTGCGGATGAATTTGCTGCCAAAAACATAAAATGGACAACAGGACTGAAAATTGCCTCACTTATTGCCCGGGAAGCGGCAGGAGTTGAAGATATGAAGTTAATTTCAGGAATTATCTGGAATCGTTTGGATGAGAGCATGCCTTTGCAGATTGACGCGACCATGCAATATACCTTAGGTAAAAATAAAGACGGGAACTGGTGGGGAAATATAGTTTTAACAGAAAAAGGAAAAGATTCTCTTTACAACAGTTACCTGCATAAAGGGCTCCCGCCGACACCCATATGCAGTCCGAATATCGATGCCATAGAGGCTGCCCTGAATCCTGAAGAAACAGATTGTTTATTTTATCTTCATGATAATAATAAACAAATTCATTGCGCAAAAACCTACAAAGAACACCTGGATAATATTGAAAAATATTTAAAATAAGCAATTATTAATTCTGAAGATCCAGCTTATATTTGTTATAATATGAAATATGATCGCTGAAGAAGAGATTAAAAAATTGAGAGAAACGGCATCTATAGCCAGAAGTAACGCTTTTGTTCCGCGTTCTGATCATAAAATCGGGTCAAGTATTCTATCTACCGACGGCAAATATTTTGGCGGATGTAACATAGAAAGTAATATATCAGGACTTGGGTCATGCTCGGAGCGGGTAGCGATAGATAATGCGATTTGTAATGGAAAATATGGATTTAAAGCATTACTAATCTTGGACGATAAACTTACAGTGCCTTGTGGCGCATGCCTGCAATACTTATTAGAATTTTATGTTATTACAAATCAGGATATAATAATTATTTCTTCAGATATAGAAGGTAATATTAAAAATTAT
The DNA here is from genome assembly GCA_018900295.1 of Patescibacteria group bacterium. Taxonomy (GTDB): domain Bacteria; phylum Patescibacteriota; class Microgenomatia; order Levybacterales; family UBA12049; genus JAHIGH01. The sequence goes on from JAHIGH010000030.1 coordinate 6,792, forward strand.
TCTCTTTTAGAGCTTCTCCCAAATGGATATTTTCCAGATCATGACATTGAGAAAATAAAAAGCTACAAAAATAAATAGACCGTATGAACAAGAAACAGTCTGTTGCTTTGAGCTCTGTTTTTGCGAGTTTTGCTCTTACAGTGCTCAAGCTTATAGTAGGATTGGCAACGGGCAGTATGGGAATCTTGTCCGAAGCAGCCCACTCGCTTTTGGATCTGGGCGCGGCAACTCTCACATTTTTTGCTGTAAAAGTTGGAGATAAGGAAGCTGATGAGCGTCACCATTATGGCCATCAAAAAGTAGAGAGCGTTTCTGCATTAATTGAAACAGGATTACTTTTTCTGACCAGTATCTGGATCATTTATGAAGCAATAAAACGGTTAAGAACGGGAGAAACAGAAATTGAAGTAACATGGTATGCATTTGCGGTAATGATATTTTCAATAGTTATAGATTACTCCCGTTCCCGTGCGCTCTCAAAAGTAGCCAAGGAAACAAAAAGCCAGGCTTTAGAGGCTGACGCTCTTCATTTCAGCTCTGATATTTACAGTTCTTTGACGGTAATTGCAGGCTTGGTCTTCGTTTCTTTCGGAGTTGGTAAGGCTGACGCAATCGCGGCAATTGGTGTTTCATTCTTTGTGATGCACGCGGGTTATGTTTTGGGAAGAAGAACTTTAGATACTTTAGTTGATGCCACGCCTGATGGCTCGTCCCAAAAAATTAATCACATTGCCAAGCAGGTAACGGGCGTAATTTCTGTCAAAAAGTTACGGGTGAGGGCTGTGGGTAATCTTACATTTATTGACATGACTATTACCGTAAATAGCGATATGACTGTCGGTAACGCGCATAAGATTTGTGATGAAATCGAAAATAAGATCAGGGCTTCATTCCCGCATGCGGATATAACAATCCATTCTGAGCCTGCGGTTTAAATATATGTCCTATTTTGTTTATATTCTACGAACATCTTCCAACACACTCTACATCGGCCAGACAAATAATTTGGAAAAGCGTTTGAAAGAACACAAAGAACGATCATCGAGATCCGCGAAATACATGAAGTATTTTTCATCAGCCAATTTAGTTTACTCAGAAAAATATCCAACCCGGTCAGAGGCAATGAAAAGAGAATGCGAATTAAAGAAATTGACCAAGGCTCAAAAAGAAGTGCTAATTTCCGGAAGCGTGGAATAGTTAACGGTCGTTTGTACTGAAATATTTATATATATCCCGCGATAAAATAGCGATTTTTTCTTCAACAAGATAGCGCGACGAAATATTGCTTTGTGACAATATGACAATAATATAATCGCCGCTTGGAGTAAAGACAATTCCAACGTCGTGATTGAATTCATCAAGCTCTCCGGTTTTATGAGCAATAAATAAATTTTCCGGTAAGTATTTAGGGATCTTATTATTCAATTTCTGCCATCTAAGCAAATCCAACATTTTCTTACTGGATGCTCCATCCACGAGCTTGCCCTCATAAAGTTTTTTAAGAAAAAGAGCTATTTCCAAAGGCGTGGTAAAAGGCCCCGCATTATTCGTTCCCAAGCTGGAGCTTATGAAACCTTGTTTTTCCAGAAAGTAAGCAACGTTCGCCAATCGCACCCTTTCTGAAAGCAGAAGAGCAGCGTTATTATCGGAGATAGTTATCATCTGCGTCAAGGCGTCCTTAACAGTATATGATATTATATTTTCTTCGTCTTTTTCCTCCTCATCGTTCATTTCCCCTGAAGGAGTAGCGATATTAAATTTCATCCTCAAAACATCAAGGTCTTGGCTTAAAACATCCGCTTCACGAAGTCGTCCGTTTTTAATTTGATCAAAAGCAGTTGCCATGACCCACAGTTTGTACAAACTTGCGGCTTCGTAAGATCTGGATTCATTCTGGAAATAATACTCCCCTGTTCTCAAATTCAATATTATTATGCCATAACTTCCCTTTGTGCCTTTTAGTGTTTCTCGAACCACATCCCCCAACCGGTTTTCAGTTTGTTTTTTAGGAGTTGGAGTTATATTAGAAAGAAGTTGTGAAGCGGTGACCCCTGCAATCTCCTTAGGACGGGAAAGAAAATGATCATATATCACATATCCAACCCAAGCAAGAACGAGAAAGATAATAAAAAAAACAATGGGGAACTTTCTTCTTTTTCTTCTTTTTGATTTTTGATAATAATAAATACCGGCATCGTTAATTATCATTTGGAGTAGATACAATTATAGTATAAAGCATTGGATTACGGGGAGCAATTTTTATTCGGTATCGCCTGCTTCGTTATATCCGATTGAATATCTACTTTAGAAAAACCCGTCCATTGCCCGTTAATAAGGCCTTCATATATTCCGCTTGCCCAAACAATACGTAAAGCATCCGAATAATTCTCCACAAGCTGCATTCGAAAATTATCTACGGTTGAATTATTTGTTATTACTTCAGCTTGTTGCCACGTTCTCCCTCCGTCGTAAGATGCCCACCTTTCTATTTCTAATTGTTCCCGTTTTTTACTCAAATATACGTTATGTACATTTCTGGGATCAATCACTATACCTCCTGAATAGAAATTATCATTACCGTATAGTTGTGCTGATGTTGTTATCGTATTAGTTGTCCAAGAACCACCATCCCATTGCGCGAATCGAAATTCATGACTTGGATCTTTTTTATAAGCAAAAACAATAAAAGGATTATTTTCATTATCAGCGACAATATCCCAAACATAATCCGGATCATCTTTTGAATCAAATACCACCTCTGCGCTATTTCTCGTAACGGGAAGGGTTAATAAAGTTCCATCTTTTTTCTCCCAGGCAACTCCTCCATCCGGACTATACATATAATAAATATTTTTTCGCGGTGGTTTAACAAGAGACTCATTCCATGTAATATGTATAGCATCTCCTTTCACAAAAACCAACGCGTACACGCCATCACTGCTAAAATCAATAAGTTGAGTAGGTTTTTCCCACGTTGTACCATTATCTTTTGAGACTTTAAGATATTCATCGGAATTATAATAATTTCCCCTGCGATAAAACAAAAGAATATTACCATTACTTAATCGTTTTGCCTGAGGATAATTATATGGCATAACGGAACCAGGATCGTCGATATTTTTTCTGACAGTCCAAGAAGAAATGTCTTCAATGGTTGTACTCTGCTTCATAAAAAATGCACCATTTGCGTCATGGACAGTATAAAAAATCAAAATACGGCCATCAGGTAAAATTAATAATGAAGGAGCATTATGATCATCTTGTGCTTCAATTCCAAACTCCCGATATAAATCATCAACAGTATAAATAGGAGAAAATTTATTTTCCTTATTGTCGTGATACCGTATTTGAATCTTGCCGTCGCTGTTGATCCATGCGATATACGTTCTGTCATACTTGCCGACAAAGCGGATAGCCGCGGGTTTTTGAAACCATTCAAAGATTGCCGATGAAGCAACAGGACTTAATTCTTCGACAGCGCATACGCTTTGTGAATTTTTACTGTTAAAGTAAAGAAAGCACAACAATATAAAGACAAGAAAAAAAGCAGA
>JAHIGH010000031.1 GCA_018900295.1 Patescibacteria group bacterium
TCCCTTCTTTTTTAAATTGCATGTTAAAAGATTTTTAAATGTAGGTTTTATAATTGATATTTTATTATTGCCGGGTGATTAGGAATGGTTGCGCCGGCAACTTATTTTTGGTGCCTCCGTTTGCGGTCAGCAGTTATTTTATATCTATAAATAGAGTAAAGAATTTGGGGTTGCTTGTCAATTATGACGAAGAATATATAATGTAATATAAATAGATCAGTTAAAGATTTATTTCGCAGCTTGTTTGGATTTTTCCTCCGGAGCATGAATCATTCCCTGCTCCGCCATTTAAAATATCGTTGCCTTTTCCGGCGTAAAGAATATCGTTGCCTTTCTCACCCTTTATTATGTCGTTGCCGTCATCTCCAAATGCTACGTCATTTCCATCGCCGGCGTTGATAATATCGTTGCCTTGATCCGCGACTATACAGTCATTGCCTGATTTTGCATTAATAATATCGTTACCTTTGAAAGCGAAGATCATGTCATTTCCATTGGTTCCGTTGATTATATCGTTGTTTTTGGTGCCGTAAACAGGTTCATTTATAAAGATGATTTTTTTGCAAGCCTCCGGGACAGGAATAGCGGGACCGATACGCAGGTCAAAGGTGATGTTCTTTGCCTGAAACTGATTGCCGGCTGATTGCCGGAATGTGACCGTAACTTCGTAGGTAACATTATGATTGGGAGTTAGATTTGAGAGCGGGATGAAGGAGGGTATGGGCGCTTCGTCGAAGAATTGCCGGAGGGTTTTGGGTCCTGTGGGACTGGCACTTCCGTATACAGGAGTGCTATTTGCTGAAATTGTTATATCGAGGGCTGTGGCAAGATTGCCTGTTTGGGATACTTCCATGCCGCGTATGCCGACCGGTACTGTGTCTGTGGAGCCGTTATGGATTTGTACAGTGCGGGATTCGGTGTCGCCGGGGACAATGTCGGTTATGACAAATATCGGATCGCCCGGAGTGACTCCCCAGTCGATGAGTAAGCCCGCGACCGCGTAGGCGGTAGATGGACGGAGGAGGCCTTTGATAAAGTCTGTTTGAGAGACGAGCAGGATTAGGATAGTGAGGATAGAAAATATTTTGATTAATCTTGGTTTCATATTAATTGTTGTTTATGCCTAAAGTTGCAGATGATGTACTAATCCAGTCATTTGCTGTGTTTGTATCTGCGCCATTTGGAAATCTAATTAATGTTTGATTTATATTCGGATTTGAAGGAGGAATTAAAAAAACAGAGATATTATTTCCATAACTCATTTCATCAATTTTAGTAGAACTAGTATCTAATAGCGTCAAGGAGTCGCCATCATTTGCTAATCCGTTACCTATAGCGTTGCCATTTAATTTGATTGTAATTGCAGAAATAGGGATAGCGTTAACTACGCTATTATCAGTGATAATAACAGCATATCCTCCTGAAGGAATTGGTGAAACGGTAGGAAGAATGTCAGAAAAATAATTGTCTAAAATTGTCCATCCAGAAACATTAATATCAGAACTTGTTGGATTATATAGTTCAACCCATTCAGCGCTTGAAGAGGCACTTGAATTTACTTCATTGATAACAATATTTGAGGATGTTGTCGTAGGCGTTGGGGTTGAAGTTGGGAAGACCGCGGCGGCGGTGAAGGCATTTTGTGTGGACGAGGCGGAGTCGGAGAAGTAGGAGTGGGTTACCTGATAGGAAGCAACGGTCAAAGTTGTTGTATAAATAAATATTAATATAATGTAGTGATATAAGTGGATTTTAGAAATGAAATATTTTGTCATCCTGACCAAGCGAAGCGCGTGGAGGGATCTAATGCCACTGTGTAATTTCAGAAGCAGGTGGTATGAGATTCCTCGACTTCGCTCGGAATGACAAAAAAAATCTTTTTTCATGTTTGTTTGTTTACTCTTTCAAGTACTCTTTTTTCGGTGGTTTTTACGATTTCGTTTTTTATTGTCCGGAGTTCGATAGCGATAAAGATGAGTGTCGGAATTATAATCAGGCCAACGAAATAAAGCGGAGATTTGAGGAGGTTAATAAGCAGTCCAATGTAGGGCACGAAGAAAAATATTTTGCCAATAATTTTGTCTTTGGTGACAGGAGTTTGATCCGAGGTATTGTTGGCGTCACCTTTGGTGGTGAATGTAATTTGATTGTTTTTTTTGTTGATTGTGGTAATTCTATGTGTGACATTCTCCCCTGTTTTATTGGTGAATGTGATGATGTCGTCTGTTTTGTAGGCGGGTTGAGGTATCGCGTAAACCATACTGCCGACCGGGATGATCGGCTGCATACTGCCGGAAAGGACGACGAATGAGCGGATATCGAAGATCAACGAGGTTCTTGAGGTGATAAGGGTTGCGACAATAAAAGGAAGGACGATGAATAGAAGGGTGCTGATGACGGTTATAGGTATTTTTTTAAGAATGTTCATATGTCCTTTGTCATTCCCTCGAAAGAGGGAATCTATTTTGAATAGTTATCCTTCTGGATTCCCCTGTTCAGGGGAATGACAGTGTGTTTTGACACCCGTTTGGTAGTGGGGGAGCGCTTCTATCCCCCACTACCGGTAAGAAAAATTAGTCATTATTGACTAGAGTCTTGGTTGAGATCAACTGTGAATGTTGACACAACACTATCGCCTTGCAGTGTGTCTCCTGCGGTGCTGTCTAGGCAAACATCCATTACTAATAGATGATCTGTGCCAAGATTAGCTAATGCAAGATTATCCAAAGCCGTTGCACTCGCTGCCCAATCTGCTAAGTCTATGAAACTAGTACTATTACTATTTGCTATCTGGCTAATTATGTCAGATGTGTCATAGGTAAGAAGATTAATTCTTAAAAATTTATCTATATCCGGATTTGCAGCAGTGCCATTATCTGTTACGACGTTCGCTAAATGCACTTCTGCATGGTTAGCAGGCACTGTTCCAGTATTTTTAAGAGTTAATGTTTGATTGCCTGTGCAAGACCCTGGAACTAACGAGCCGCTGCCAAAACTGGAGGTAACCGAGTTTTGATCGGTTTCAAGTGTTCCTCCATTGACCGCTTCATCGCTAAGTTTTAAATCAAGTGTTCCTGTTGAGAACGTATTATTGCTACTCGTTCCTGTATCACTGAAGTAGGCGAAGGTTGCGGCGCCCATCATTGAGAGAGCAGTCAGGATAGATATGGCGCTGGCAAGAATTTTTTTGTTAAACATTTTTATCACCTCCCTTCGCCATCCAATGCTTTACACGAAGGATGGTTTCGAGCCTCTTTTTAATAATTAATTTTTTCCAGTTGAGGTTCTGGCTACGGGGGGGCAAGCCCCCTTGTTTTGAGTTGATAAACCTTGTCATCCCGAGGGCAGGTTCTGCAAAGCAGAATTCTGTTATTCTGCAAAGCAGAATTAAAACTAGTCGGGATGACATTTTTTGTTCTCCCTTTCCAAAAATCAGGGAAAACTATTTTTTTGCAATATACCCCTCTGCTTTCAAATTGCAAAAAGTATAATACCTAACCCTCCTTCGCTAAAGCTACGGAAGGGCACGGCGATACTTTGACTTGTGCCCTCGAAGCCTATAAGGCGAAGAGGCAAAGCTACGGTAGGTATATACCAAATTCTTACAAAATGATTAAGGATTGGTATATATCAAAAAGGGCGGAGTTCCAAGAAGTTTGTTGGGTTCAGTTTTTAATGGTATTTTCTAGCATTTTGTGGAGGCGTTTCCAGCCGGAGGAGGCTTTGAAGTATATAAACGCAATACATTGAAAGTGGCATGCCACAAGCATGTAAACTGCTTGTGGCAGGGTATCGTGAATGATGTTAGAATCATTATTCGGAGACAAGAGGGGTATATTTATATTCCGGATTTATCTCCACAGTGTCAGATTTAGTTTATTGAATTTAAGGATTTGAGTTTTTGGGATATATCGGTTTTGAGATAGTTTTTATATAAGTACTCACTGCAACGGCTACAAATAATAGTTCCTTTGGGGCAAATTGCTTCTTTGTTTTTTATATTCTGTTTTAAATTAGTTATCTCCATTGAGGTAAGGGAGTGAAATGTAATAATTTCATTTTAAAAGCCCGCTTCTTTTTTGCATTCCCAATTATGTTTGTCTTTATCGCATTTTGCTTTGTCCATGAGTTTATTGTATCATATGTGGTATGAAGGAAGGCTATATTAGACCGAAAGAAGATAACAGGCGTTTCTATGAGAAGTTGGTTCCTGTAATATCTGCAACTACCAAAGTAGAGATAAATGGCTACGCAACCCGGACACGCCAACAGTTAGAGATAAATGGTAAGTGGGCAATGTGGCATTCAGTTAAAGGGGGAATTAATGAAGATAAAAAAGATAAAAAGGCATCATATGAAATTTTGTATAATCCTGATGGCCCTGATAAGATAGGTGAGTGGTTAAAGATGGTTCCGTTCGGTGCGAGAAATGCAGAGGGGTTGGAAAATAGATTGCGAGATTCAGCAGTGGTAGGCAAGGAAGTACTGGAGAAGTCTGGACTCACATATCACGCAGTCAAACTACAAGAATGCGTGATTAAAACGAAAGAGGGTGCCACTACATATGGTTTTACTACTCCCCATATTGGTCCTACGGAAGAGCATATACTTAAGGAAATGCATACATATGAACCTGATGAATCCCGTATAGCGCAGGAATTCGTGGAGAGAATGCATGCTACTTCATTTAAATTGGCTGCATGGCTTTATCTTGAACATGGCCTTTGGGTAGGAGATTCAAATCCTGGAAATATAATTGCTAGCTTCAACGGTCATAAAGTTATATCATCATTCATTGATTTTGCGAGTAGACCCAATAGGGCATATAATGGAAATGTTTTGATTAAAACCCTAGATGAAACAGACGTGATAATGGAAAAAAATCTTTCTGTTCTTTATAAGGGGTTTAAGGTGCAAGCAGATATACATAAGATTCCTTTTTCAAGGGGCACTAAGGAAGTAGAAGAAGCATTTACACTGCTTCTTCCCGAAAGAAAAAAAGAGTTGCGAAAAAGTAAATATTAAAATGATTTTCTTCCAATTTTATTGAGCGAAAAGGGGAGTATATGTATATTCCGGATTTATCGCCACAATGTCAGATTTAGTTTATTTTTTTATTTTATTACTAAACTCAATTATTAAACACCCAAGGATATAAAGGAAATTACTTATTTTCCCTCTCTTTTTTTCTACCGGCTCTGTAATTGCCCATTCTTCTTTCCATGTATAGCTATGAAGAAGCTTGCCATGGCTTCTTTTGTTATACTTTTCGTGTTTGGGAACGGTTATTCCTATCAAATTTGAATGAGGTATTGGAGCCTCTATTTCTATGCTTCCCGTCGGCGATTCTAGGCAAAGGGCTATATCTTTGTCAAGATTGAGTATTCTTTTGATTGAAGTACCTATAGCCAACTCTAAACAATATTGCGTACAATCTTCGTAGTCATTTACATTTGCAACTCTGATATCAACATCAAAAGCCTTTAGTGCCATTTCCATCATCGTTGAGTTTTTTTTTGAGCTCTTTTTCTTTATCCATTTTCTTTTTCCTTACCTTGCTTTTTTTTAGTATTTTTCAAAACCTCTCGTGGCATGGCACCTTCTGCCCCGCCTACGATACCTCTTTCCTCCATCGTGTCAAGTAATCTTGCTGCCATTGCGTAGCCTATGCTCATTTTTCTTTGAAGAAATGATGCGCTTGCTGTATTAAATTGCTGTACAATTTTGACTGCTTCATTATATTTTTCATCTTCTTCTTCATGTATGTATCCACGGGGATCTGTAAGGGGAAAGGTATTTAATAGAAATTTTTCAATTCTTTTTATTCTGATCTTTAAATCTACTACTTCTTGCTTCAAGTCTTCGACTGATTTGCTTTGAGAATCTGACATATCTTTACAATATCATATATTGTTACTTAATAATACGTTTTCATGCTTTTTAGCCATCATATATCTTTTATCTTTCTTTCTAATACGCTTTTGAAGAGAATATCATATGTTTCTGCTATTCGTTTTTCCTGTCTTTCCTTTTCTTCCGGCGTATTGGGTTTGTTATAAATATATTTAATCTTAAATTTCTTTGAGGTCTTCATTTTTTCTATTTTGCTTGTCAATTTTGATCAAAAGCTCGAAAAAGTCAACAATTCTTTGTCCGGTTTCTTTGGATCATACGCAATATGGCTGGACTAACCATATAATTTCGTCACACAGTTTATGAAATTATCTTTTTTTGTCATTCCCGCGAACGCGGGAATCCAGAGGGGTAACCTTAAAGATTAATATACAAAGAGTTGGATTCCTGGTTTGCCTCCAGGAATGACAAGAATTTATTGCATTATATAAGTATTTCATTAGGTTTTTGATCGTACCAACTTATGCTATCTCCCGATATTTTTCCAGTAATATTGCGTATGATCCTATTTTTATCTTTAAATTTTTTCCAAAATACAACTTCTGATAATATTCCCTGTTTTCGGAGTTCTTTTGCTCTCTCTTTGAGTTTCTGATTTTTTGGTAAATTCCAGTAGGGATATAACGCACAATTCCCCTCTTGAGGGGTGGCAGGCGAAGCCTGACGGGGTGGATAGTCCGCCTGATTATTTTTCCACCCCCCGGCTGCGGCCGTACCCCTCAAGAGGGGAATTGGGAATTCGAATTCTACAAACCATTCTTTGAAAATTGTCTGCGCGGTGGTTTCCAGTATTTTGTTCTGCTCACGCATTAGCTCAATCTTATCATCCAAAGACGACAAAACCGATGCAATAGCATGCTGTTCGGGAAAAGATGGAAATATAAATTTAGAGTTTTGTATTATTGATGGATTAAAAAGCAGGATATGTTGATGTTTGAGAATCAGCAATTTTGATCAGATAGTTTGTATACTCATTCGTAGTTAGTAAATTGTATAAATAATATGGATCAGATTTTCCTTCTTTTGAATTAACGACGGCAAATCCTGTTGAAGCAATAAGGTTTGGCTTAGCTTTTTTAACAAAACAATAATGTTTCAAATTTGGTCTGACTGTTGAAATCAAAACACTATTATCTACCACAATTCTTTTTGCACGACTTGGTGCATTTTCTAATTTTATTTTTTGAGTTTCAGTGAGTTTTCTTTCTTCAACTGACGCGACATCAATATACTCAATTTCATCAAAAGCATAGTTTTTATCAATTGTTGAAATATTAATATCTGCCACCTCTCCAAGTGTCGTCATTTTCCAGCCCATTGGAATTGTAGAAGTTTGATCTGGTATAATTATTTCTTTTTTAAATTTTTCTTACTCTTCGCATTTGCCAAAGCTCGCAAACTGACTTCGTCAAAATCGGAAATATAATTTTTATCTTGTTCTACACGGTATTTTTCGTATTCTCCCAGCGCCAACGCTTCGGCGACTTCGTGACTCACTTTACCCAAATCACCTAAGATGTCACGATCGTTAAGTTTTAAAAATTCACTTAGCTTTTGATCCCAGTCCAGCATGAACATGGCTTGCTTACGCTTAGCTTGTGACTCGGCAAAGATTAAATATTGCTCCACTATGCTATTGAGGCCCGCGAGCTCTTCTTCATTTAAATAATTTTTAGCCACTATCACATCTGATTTGCGTATGGCACCTTGCGGGCTGTTTTTCCAGTTGGTGAGGCCTACATTTGGCTTAGTACTGTTTGCGCGGCCGCTAATAATTTCTGCAGCCGTGTTGCCTGAAATTGCGAAGTGCAATTTATTTTGCACGGTCGCAAAAAAATGTTTAGCTTCGGTGCTATTTTTGTCATAATCCACACTGCACTGCGCGTAGATATCGGTGATTTTTTGGTAAAATCTACGTTCGCTACTGCGGATGTCTGCTATGCGAGCCAACTGCTCTTCAAAGTAATCTTGACCAAAGGTGTAGTTGGGAGTTTTCAGCCTTTCGTCATCCATGGTAAAGCCTTTAATAATGTATTCTTTTAGCCTTTCTGTGGCCCAAATTCTAAATTGAGTAGCAGTTGTAGAATTTACTCTATAACCTACAGAAATTATGGAGTCTAAGTTATAAAAATTTGTATGGTAGCTTTTACCGTCTGTGGCAGTTATTTCCATTTTGGAAATAACTGAATTTTCTTGTAGTTCACCACTCGCAAAGATATTTTTTAAATGTTTATTTATAGCTGGTATGCCCACGCCAAAGAGCTCTGCAATTTTAGCTTGAGTGAGCCAAATATTCTCATCACGCAAAAATATCTCCACCTTCACCTTACCGTTTGGCGTGGTGTACAGAAGAAACTCCGTAAAGCTGTTTTGTTTGATGATCTGATTTTTTTCCATACTACTTTATAAATTAAACCCAACATTTTTGAGTTGTTTTTTTATTTCCTCATCCAGCTTCTTTTCCTCCGCCATTTGCTCGGCAAGCTTTTTGGTCAATCCTCCGATTTTATCGGCAAATGGAATACCGTCATCAATTTCATTTTGAATACCCACATAGCGCCCCGGAGTGAGGACAAAATTATGCTTGGTAATTTCTTCTATACCTGCTGATTTACAGAAACCTTTGATATCTTCATACTTGCCGTCTCGTTTTCGCCATTCGTGGTAAGTGCCGGCAACCCTCGCCATATCTTCCTCGGAAAATTCACGATGAGTTTTGTCTGCCATGAAACCGACCTCACTCGTATCAATAAAGAGAATTTCCCCTGTCCTTTTACGATCACCATTACCAGTACGCTTGCGCGAAATAAACCAAATACATGCCGGAATACCGGTGTTATAAAAAAGTTGTTTGGGAAGCGCGACAATACAATCTACAAGATCATTTTCAACAAGAGACTTTCGTATATCTCCCTCATTATTAGTTTGACTGGAAAGTGAACCATTCGCCAAAACACATGCCATCACACCTTTTGGAGAGAGATGATAAATCATATGCTGAAGCCACGCATAATTCGCATTGCTTGCCGGAGGCATACCGTATTGCCAGCGCGGATCTTTTTGGAGTAATTGCCCCGACCAATCGCTATCATTGAACGGCGGATTTGCCAGAACAAAATCAGCCTTGAGGTCTTTATGCAAATCATTCAAAAACGAGTCTTCGGTATTCCATTTCACCTGCGAGCCGTCAATTCCGCGAATGGCAAGGTTCATCCGGCACAAGCGATAAGTTGTTTGGTTACTTTCTTGCCCATAAATAGCAATGTCATCAATTCTTCCTTTATGGCTCTCTATAAATTTTTCACTCATAATAAACATTCCACCGCTACCGCACGCCGGATCAAAAATTCTACCCTTATACGGCTCGATCATTTCAACCATAATACGAACAATTGATTTTGGCGTATAAAATTGTCCGCCTTTTTTGCCTTCGGCATTAGCAAATTCGCCAAGAAAATACTCATATACCCTCCCTAGCAAATCCTTACTCTTAGCCGCTTCCGTGCCAAGCGCAATATTGCCAACCAAATCAATCAGTCCGCCAAGCGCGGCTTTATCGAGATTTGGGCGAGCATATACTTTCGGCAAAATACCTTTGAGAGTTGGATTTTCTTTTTCGATCAATTCCATTGCGTCGTCAATGTCTTTTCCGATTGATGGAAGTTTTGATCGAGAATGCAGATACGGCCAACGGGAAATTTGAGGTACAAAAAAAACATTTTCAGCTCTATACTCATCGGCATCTTCCGGATTAGCTCCGGCAAAGTCTCCTTTACCTTCTTTTATTTTTAAATAGAGATCTTCAAACGAGTCAGAAATGTATTTAAGAAAAATTAATCCAAGTACGATATGCTTGTATTCTGCTGCGTCCATGTTCTTGCGGAGCTTATCAGCAGCCTTAAAGAGTGTCTTTTCAAAATTTTCAATTTTATTGTTATCTTTTGCCATATTCTTATATTTTAGATTAATTGAATTCTAACATTTGGAGGGTATAAATCCAACACTTTTTTCCTGCGCGGTATTAAAAGGTGATGGATAAATTAAAGCGCTGAGGGTTGGAGCATTTATTGCTTTTTGTATATCAAAAAGGGCGGAGTTCCAAGAAGGGTTTGTTGGGTTCAGTTTTTAATGGTATTTTCTAGCATTTTGTGGATGCGTTTCCAGCCGGAGGAGGCTTTGAAGTATATAAACGCAATACATTGAAAGTGGCATGCCACAAGCAGTTTACATGCTTGTGGCAGGGGTGCACGGATTCGAACCGTGAAAATCAGTTTTGGAGACTGATGTGATAGCCATTTCACCACACCCCTAAATAGTCATGAGTTATGGGCTCATAGTTATTGGTTTAGAGTTATGAGTTTTTTTGAACTATTTCAGTTTCTCTGTTTTTTTGTGGTCTATTACTTTGCGACAATGGTTGCAAAATTTTTTAAAGATTATTTTGTCCGGCGATTCCATTTTATTGATTTCA
>JAHIGH010000032.1 GCA_018900295.1 Patescibacteria group bacterium
CCCTCCATGCAAATTATTCGCTTTTTATTATCGAAAGCAAAACTGGCGCCTATCGCCGCGGGCAAGCCATAACCCATAGACGCCGCTCCGAGATTTAGAATCACTCTTTGTCCCCTTTTGATTATGAATGCCTGATAAGAACAATTTAGGGGTCCTGTCCCATTGGATACAACAATTACCTCATTGGGCTCAAATTGCCTGCAGCTTTCTTCGATAAAACAATAGGGATTGACATATTTTTTCTCCTTCCAAAATTTCTTTGGTACATTTGGATATTTTTTATTTAAACTCCGACCGTAGACTAACCATGAATCAATATTTATTTTCGGAGGCTTCTTTTTAATTTGTCGTATCATTTCTTGTATAAAACTTTTGGCGTCCATATTTACAGGTAAGTCTACTTTCAATATGGGCTTTTCTATTTCATACCTGTCTATATCAACCATTATTTTGAATGCCGATCTGGCAAAGGTATTGTAAGTATAGCCGACAGTAAGTAAATCCATCCTTGCTCCGATAGACAATAATAAATCACTATTTTGAATAATGAGGTTGCCGGCCCTTTGCCCAAGCGCGTGAGCTCTGCCGAAAAAATAAGGATTACTTGATGGCACCATGTCATATCCGACATAACTGGTCAGAACGGGAATTTTCAGAAGTTCAATTAATTTTAAGAAATCATCATATGCTCCACTAAGTCTTATACCATGTCCGGCATATAATACAGGCCTCTCCGATTCTAAGATTTTTTTGAGAGTAAGGGACACTAATTTTTCTATTTCTTTCTTATCCGTAATAAATTCCGGGGTAATTTCCAAAGAGTCAAATTTCTTAAGTTGCTTTTCATCAACCATGGCGCTTTGAACATCAAGCGGTATGTCCAGCCACACAGGCCCAGGCCTGCCGCTCGTTGCCAGAAACCATGCCTTTTCAAGCTCGTATCTGATATCCAATGGGTCCATTACTACAACAGCGTATTTTGTCATGGGCTTTACAACGTCAACGATATTCATTTCTTGAGCGCCCAACTGCCTTACTCCCATTTTCGTTCCTGAGCCCATGAATTTTCTGGCAATTTGCCCTGAAAGAATTATCATCGGAATAGAATCAAGCCAACTGCCCAAAACGCCAGTTAAGGCATTTGTCCCTCCGGGCCCTGATGTAACGAGACACAAGCCCGGCTTGCCTGTAACTCTCGCGTATCCTTCGGCAGCTATAGCACTTGCCTGCTCATGATAGTTGCAAACGTATTTAATTTTACTTACACCTATGGAGTCTATCAGATGGGCATTTCCGCCACCGGGGAGAATAAATCCGTGCTTAATTCCTTTTTCATGAAGAAAATTAAAAATATAATCGCTGACTTTTATCATTTATCTGATCTGATTGTATATTGTTTAAATAGACTTTTCAACATATAATTATACGAGTTACAAGAAACATTTTTATTCGAGTATGTCGATAATTATAACTAAGTATGTTTAAAAAAGTTGCATTGATTTTTCTGCCCCTCGTATCAATTGTTCTATTTATTATCTCTTTCACATATGTCGTGGCTATCAAACGTGATCAGACTAACAGCAATCTAAATTACAGGATGTCAAATCTAAGTTATAGTGATATTACAACTATTACACAGAATGAACGGTGGAATCAGACCAGTAGCACTAACGAGCTGTTAGCAAAAAAGAAAATTGATGGGAATTTTACTGCAAAAAATGATTATTTAGGCATTATTGCTATACCCTTCTATACACATAATAAGAGTATAAATGATAAGATTATTTTTCGGATAAAAGAGACCGGAAGGAAGATCTGGTATTATCAAAATACATATAATGCGGCTCAATTCCAGTCTAATATTCCCTTCCCTTTCGGATTCCCAGTTATCAAGAATTCGAAAAATATTTCATATACGCTTGAGGTAGAATCATTAAGCGGAAGGCCCGGTAATGTCCTTTCATTCAGTAAGACTAATCATTATTTTTTAGCAAAATATAAATTTTCCAGGTCTGATTTGGTAAAAAATCCTAACCTATTCTCGCAATTTTTTGTTGCTAAAGTGAGTTCGCAATTATCATTATTGTCATTTGGGGAAATCTTGTCTATTCTTCTGTTTTCGGTCTTTTTCCCTCTAATTCTATATCTGGGACTTAGAGCCCGTACGAGCGCAATTATACAACTAAATAAATATGAAAAACTCTTTTGGCTATTTCCAGTTTTTGTTCTGCTGGTTTATAACTTGATCTTTCTCAATAGATTTTATCCGATCACAGAAGGATGGTTCTCTACATATGCTTGGCTGTTCAATCACGGGCAATTTCCTTATAGGGATTTTTATTTTTTCCTGACACCCTTTTACCTCATTATAATGAGTATATTTACGGCCATATTCGGATACGACATCCTGTACCTCAGAATATTTGGTTTGGGTGTAATACTCCTAATGACCTACTTTTTACATAAAAATTTTGAGATTATTTTTGGTGCGCCTATTGCCGCTTTTATTGCTACATTTGGGATGATCTACTATCAGTCTAATAACGCGCACATCACATATGATTTTATTCAATTTTTAACTTTGTTTGGACTGATCCAGTCTTATTTCCTTTTAAGATACGTAAATGCTTCCGGTACCGAAGCCAATTTAGGTAGGAAATGGGTTTTTCTGGCGGGATTATTTGCGGCTCTTGCTTTCCTTACAAAGCAGAGTAATGGCGCAATGATAATTGCTTTTTCTTTTGCCGGACTATTACTACTGTCCATATCAAAAGGAAAAAAAGAGGTTTTGAGAACTTCATTATCATATATCGGGGGTTTTGCCGTTCCAGTAATAATAACTATCTTGTGGCTCTTTGCAAATTCGGCTTTTTCCCAATTTTTCGAGCAGGTTCTTTCAGGCGCGGTAGCGGCTAAAGGCGGACTAGTTCAAATATTTTTTGCCTGGTTTATGGGCTTATTATCATATGTTTTTATCGATAGGTTTATGAATATAATATTTTTAGTGCTGGTTTTTGGTTACTTGATATATTTTTTTACCGGTGAAAAAGGTAAAAACGGAAATATAAATAGAGGTTTGATGCTTGTTGCTTCATCAATCATGCTACCGGTGGTACTTTTACCACTTTTAATCTCTAAAGGAGCTGTGAATGAATTATCAAAACTCGGGCAGATAGTTATAAATAATATTATAGATATTATAGTTGCTGCAGTCTCCACGCCCTTAATCTCGATACTGACCGCGGGCATTTTTTTTATTTTGAAAAAACCGTTCAATAAAAGTATCTTTATATTTTCCTTTGTTTCCCTTGGTTTCATTTATGGGACGGGCACATCAGCGGGCATAACTCAGGTTGGAGCGTTTGCAGGATTCTGTCTCTTCATCGCTTTAATGCTGCATTACAAATCGGTGCTGGGTTTGGGGAAGATTTTTATTGTACTTACCTGTATAAGCTTCACTTTTATACTGGTTGAGTTGAAGTATGAGGTCCCGTATTTTTGGTGGAATATGACAAGCCCTGATGTACGGGTAAAACTTCAGACAACAAATGAAATAAAGATGTTACGCGGAATGTATACATCTGCAGATAACATGAGATTAATCAAAGAAGTTACCGCAGAAATATCTTCAGGCTCAAAACCCGGCGAGTCAGTTCTTCTCTTCCCTAATATACCGGTATTTTACCTCTTTGCCGATAGAAAGCCGCCAGGAAAAGCTGTGGTCCACTGGTTTGACTTTTTGCCGGACGGAATGGCTGTAAAAGAAGCCGAATTGATAAGAAAAAACCCGCCAAAAGTAATAGTTTATCTTGATCTTGGCCCATCGGTATGGGAAGCTCATGAACGTTTGTTCAGGAATGGTAAGCCAAGCGGACAGCGAAGGGTAAATGAAGCAATTATGGAAGTGATCAAGTCGGAAAAAATGCATATTTCGAAAAGATATGTGCTCACCAACGATTCAAAAAGGTACGCATCAACTAGTAAAGTACTCTTAACTATATGGAGAAAATGAAAGAAAGGTATTTTCAAAAAAACAGAGCGTTGTTGGCTGTATTGGTGATAGTTAATGTGATCCTCTACTCTGTTTGCTATTTTTCATTGAGGATATCGGCTAACCAAACCATTGCAAAGACAGTTTCAGGCCTGTCCTTTAATAGTGTTACTGATAAACCGCGGCCGATATCTGAGAAATTGCCGGTATTTTACAAAACATTCAGCGCTGAATTTGAGTCTGATTTTTTGCCGTCAGACGATAATTATATTAATATCTTTCAGACGAGCAACGATCCGAAGACATTAAGAATTGAACTGATAAGTCCAAAATCATTGCAGATTGTCATAGGATATAAGGACGATCCCGGGCTTAAAATATATCCTATCTCAGAAAAGGTCAGGATGAATGCCTGGAACCATATTAAATTAAGTTATTCTTCAAACAAAAATTTGTATGTAAAATTGAATGATGAACCAGGGGCTTCTTTTGTTGACAATAAGCACGATCCGGCTATTAATGACCTTGTTTTGGGCGCAGGCTTTGACAGACAAAGAATTTTCGCGGGCCTGATAAAAAATGCTAAATTCAGGATAATTTTCAATGAGACGAATATTCTATTTTATGTCCTCGGTCTCTTATCGAGGTATTATCTTATATTGATATTTTTTCAGTTACTTTTTTTCTATATAAAATCCATGAGCGGGCACAATATGGAAATAAAAGAGCACCATCCCTATGATGTATTTACCGGTTTCTTAGTAGCATTTTCGGTTATTGCCATTATTATTATATTTACAGGTGCTTTATCATCTCCTTTAACAGGCCAGATGAAATGGATTCCTTTTCTTACCCTGCTTATACCATCTGCCGCAATCGGCATAAATTATATAAAGTTTTTAAATAATAGGTATTTTACGGTAATTGCCGGATTGCTTTCTTTTACCCTCTTGGCGCTTGGCGTCCTTAATTATGACAGCCTTTCGTGGTTTGGGGTTTCGAGTGTGCTAATAATTAGCTGTTCTTTGGCTGTCATACCGCTCATGAAATATTTTTCTTTTATTTCTGCGGGGGTATTCATCTTTCTTTATGGCATCAACTCTGTTGTTTTTATGAATAATTATGGAGCGCAAAATTACATATGGACAGTACTCGTTACAGCAGCCGCTGTATGCGGAATTATCTTCTCTTTATCCGGACAAAATCGTCTTTTATGGAATATTCGTGCAAATAAAATCGGATTTGCAATTCTTTTAATAATTTCCTCTGTGCTTGCATTGCGCTCCGATTCATTGTTCCTTGGATCCGCTGAGTTCCACTGGAGTTACTATACCGGCGTCATCCAGACTATACGCAGCGGAGGAGAGTTGTTGTGGAGCGCTCCTTCACAATATGGATTCCTAAATATACTGCTACCGTCGCTTATGCCCTGGACGTCAAGAAATTCATTCTTTATTTTCCAGGCTGTATTATTCTTTGTTGTTACATTTATTATAATAAGGACAATATATAAAAGCTTCAAACATACCGGCGCATTTATTTTGTTATCTTTGACTTGCTTATCTTTATTCTATTTTGCAGACCCCTCGCTTATTGGCCCTGCACTCTTTCCTTCTTCAAGCGCCGTAAGATTTTTCTGGTGCTATATTTTGATCTACGTGATACTTTTGGAATATCAAAAACGTACTCTCCTGAACGGGGGGATTAAATGGATTGTTACAGTTGTTTATATTTTTGGAGCGCTTTGGTCTGCTGAGAGTATGCTTTATACCACCGCAATATATGCCACATATTTACTTGCCTGCGCGATTTCTATATCAAAACTGAAAGTAAACAGCGCTTTTATTTTCTTATTCAAGAATATTTCAGTAATTTTTATCGCGGGGATTGTCGTTAACATAGCTTACATGGCAATAACGGGTCATTTTCCGGATTGGGATATGTATTTCATGTACGCTTTTAATTATGCACAAGGATACGGTGAATTGGTAATAAAACCTTGGGGAATTCATTGGGCGGTTATTCTTGCCCTTTCGAGCATCGTTTTTATTTCGTCGCGCCTGTATTCCGTGAAAAAATATAACGAATGGATTGTGTCTACCGTTTGTTTCGTTTCGTTATGGGCTTTAACAAGCTACTATGTTGGCAGGGCAGTTACAAATAATCTTACAGCGATTCTGCCCATAATATTCTATATTTTTATTGTGATATCGTCTGTATTAATGGATTCAAAGTTTTTCACATACAGACTACTCCTTAATGCTGTTTTTTTACCGTGGATAATTGTCGGTATAATCGGAGGCATTGGCAATCCGCAATTTATTGAGAGGATACAAAAATTCAAGTATGCGGAAAATATTAACAGCAAGAGTTTTAGGCCCGATCGTGAGCTTGGCAGCATTCTGGAGGCTTTGGGAGCCTCCAAGGGGACGCGAATTGTATATTATGGAGAACCATATAATAACCCTGTCATATCCAACAAAAAAGGAGGATATATGGATCCTATCGCAGGTATGCCGATCCCCATGACTCTCCTGGAAGAACCTATATCTGAGGTAAAAAGAGGGGTTATAATTGAAAGATTTATGAATAAATTAAATGAACCTGTGTATTTGATACACAAAGAAAATGAAAATATGGAGAGGTTCCTGAGTTGGAAGAAGTTTCTCGAGCAAAACTTCTTTGTGGAAAAGAAAAAGATTAGCAACGCAGGGTATGAAGTATTTCTAGTAAGGCGCAAATAATGTTTATAATACTTTTTTGTACCAATTAATTATTGAGTGAAGGGATTTTTTTAAGGAAAACTTCGGATTCCAGCCTAATTTTCTGATCTTTGTATCGTCCAGGTGCTGGTAGGGGATTTCGTTTTTGGCTGTATTCATAATCTTATATTTAATTTTTACGTTTAAAACTTTCTCTGCTTTTTTTATTAACTCAATTACTGAATATGTATCTTTTGAGGAAAAATTATACGCGTTGCCTTTTGTTTGATCAATTTTTTCAAGAAGAAAAACATATCCCGCAACCACATCTTTAACATATAAATAATCCCTGACATAGGTCCCGTCGCTTCTGATCTTTAAGGTTGACTTTTTGATAATTGCCTCGCATATTCCCGGAACTATCCTGTCCATATGCAAATCCCCTTCTCCGTAAACATTGCCAAAGCGGGTTACGACAACCGGCAGGTTATATGTTTTGTTATAGGCAAGGGATATTAAATCCGTACAAGATTTGGAGACATCATACGGATGATCACCTCTCAACGGCGAATCTTCCGTATATTTTTTTGTAGTCTTGCCATAGGCTTTGTCCGATGAGGCGACTATCACGCCTTTAATTCCGTTGCTTTTTCTTACGGCTTCTAAAACATTTACCGTTCCCATGACATTTGTCTCAAACGCGTTGTATGGATCGTTGTAGCTTTTCTCAACTATCGCCTGGGCTGCCAGGTGATAAATATAATCAAATTTATTTTTTACAATAAAATTTGTGATTTTTTGTCTATCGGTAATATCTATTTTGAAAAAGCGGGATTTTTTATGAAGCTGTTGGCGAAAAAAATAGGAATTTTCATCGTCACTAATATCAACGACCGCG
>JAHIGH010000004.1 GCA_018900295.1 Patescibacteria group bacterium
ATTACCGCAATAGCGACCTGTTTATCATAGCGAGTAGATACGAACCTTTCGGCTTAACCACTATGGAAGCAATGGCCTGCGGAACTATACCAATTGTCTCAAGTGTTGCCGGCAGCAGAGAAATCATCGTTGATGGCCTGAACGGATTTATAGTTGATACGCATGATCGCAAGTCTTTAGCAAGAACAATCGAGAAAGCGCTGACTGATTCTATTCTGCGCAAAAAAGTCGCGGAAAACGCAGCCTTCACTATCAAAGAGCATTACTCTTGGGACAAAACTGTCGAGAAATTCCTTGCAGTTTACAAAAAACTCCTCTAAACTAATATGTAGACTCTTGTATGAAAATAGCGATTATTGCTCCTGTTGAAGAATCAATCCCGCCGCAAAAATATGGAGGAACGGAATGGATTGTCTATCATATCGCCCATGGTTTGGGCAAGCGCGGACATGAAGTTGACTTATTTGCCTCAGGCGACTCAAAAAAAGAAAAATATTATAACCTTATACCAATCACGCCTGCCTGCCTGCGTTCCATCCCCGAATTTATAATTGACGCCAAAATGAGAGAAACCGCAAAACTACTATCCATAGCTGAAGCCCTTCCTCTCTTAAAAAATAAAAAATACGATATTATTAACAATCATGCTAGCTGGCGGCTTCTTCTCTTCGCTGACCTGATTAATCCCAAGCCGATCACCGTCCACCATATGCCTCTTAGCTTACAATATCAACAAATCGTATTCAAAAAACATAAAAAACTCGGTCACATTGCCCTCTCCAATAATCAACGTAAAGATTTACCCGAACTCAACTATCTTGCAACAATTTATAACGGCGTAGATATTAACTACTATGCGCGACCTGAACAGCCATCTCAACAAAACAATCTCATATTTCTGGGACGCATTAGCGAAAACAAAGGCGGGGTAGATGCTGCAATAGTAGCGCATGAATTAAAGAAACAACTCACTGTCGCAGCAAAAGTTGATATTACCGATGAGATATATTTTAGCAAATTCAAACCCTTAATTGACAATCAATACGTTACCTTCCTTGGAGAACTACCCCACGACAAGGCAATCAATCTCTTATCAATAGCCAAGGCACTTATCATGCCGATTTCCTATGAAGACCCATGTCCGCTTGTCCCATTAGAATCCATGGCCTGCGGAACGCCTGTCATCGCCTATTCCCAAGGAGCATTACCGGAGCAAATTATTGACGGCAAAACCGGATTTCTGGTCAATCGTTCCAAAAATGATATTCGTGGACATTGGATCATCAAAAAAACAGGCATCGAAGGCTTAGGCGAAGCCGTTCAAAAAATCTATAGTATGAATGAATCTGAATACAAACAAATGAAAAAAAATTGCCGGGAGCATTTTGAGAAAAATTTCACTACAGAAAAGATGGTTGACAATTATGAGCGGGTCTTTACTGAATACATTAAACATCCTATTTTATGAAAATCGCTTACTTCACATCAAATCGCACGACTTTCCCTCCTGCATCCGATCAAATAGCTGCTTCCTCAACGGTTACAATAAAGCTAATTACGCATCTTGCTTCCAGGCATGAAATTACTCTTTTTGCGGCCTATGGATCACATCTCCCCAACATAAAAATTATAGATCTGAATTTGCCGCCTTTTACAGTCGATTCAAATATAGCTGACAATGATTTGATAACAAAAGCAAATCAAGGGATGAAACAAATTTATATCGGAGAGATCTTCAATAAAGCACATGAATTCGATCTCATCCATTTACAAACAGCGCCTATTTATCTAGCAATGCCTTATGTCAATCTTATTAAAACGCCTGTTTTATTTACATGTCACAACAACTATAACGCTTTTGAAAAAGATATTTATAAGTTTTACGATAATAAAATCCACTTCTCCGCCTTGTCTCACTCACAAGCCTCACAATTTCCCCTCACACAACAAATCCCTGTAATTTATAATGGCATAGAAACAAACAAATACCCCTTTCAAGACAATAATCAAGATTATTTCTTATTTCTCGGCAGATTACACCAAGATAAAGGTATCGATATATTTTTAGAATTAGCACAAAACTTGCCGCAATATTCTTTTCATATTGCCGGTAAAGGACACCAAATATATGAAGAACGAATAAAAAATCTTACGCATCAGCACAAAAATATTCATTATCTCGGTATGCTTCCTCACGAAAGCCCTGAGTGGTTTAATATACTAAGCAAAGCAAAAGCCTTACTCATGCCGATAACCTATGAGGATTCTTGCCCTTTGGTGCCTTTAGAAGCAATGGCTTGCGGAACACCTGTTATAACGTATGCAAAAGGAGCATTGCCGGAGCAAGTCATAGACAATAAGACTGGATTCATCCTAAGCAGTTCGAATCAGGATATCCGCGGCGATTGGATCATCAAAAAAACAGGTATTGATGGCTTATCTGAAGCTGTAAAGCGGATCTACAATATGCCCCCCGACCAATATCGTCAAATGCGTCTCAACTGCCGCAGGCACGTCGAGAATCATTTCACCATCGAGCGCATGGTAAATGAATACGAAAAAGTGTATCAAAAAATCACCAGCTAACTCTGACCAAGTACCTTTTTATACAGATTTATATAGTTCGACGCCATCTTTTCGGAAGTAAAATTCTTTTCTACATGTGTACGGCATTTCCTTCGCATCACCATATATTCATCTTTTGACATCGCGTATATCCGATCAACCGCCTCGCACAAACCTTCAATGCCGGTTTTTTTAATGATGAAGTTTCCTCTTATATCTTCATTTGAAGGGTTGACAATAAATCCTGTTTCCCCGTCAACAACAACCTCAGGTACCGATCCCCGTGCGTAAGCAACAATTGGCGTTCCACATGCCATAGCCTCAATCATGACGAGTCCGAAAGGCTCTTCCCATTGTATGGGGAACAAAAACAATTTTCCCTGTTGAAACGAAGACATAAGCTCATGCCTACTGCGCGAGCAGCGAATATCAATATTGCTATTCACATTCTTACCATTCTTCTCCAGCCTCTTGATCCATCCTGGCGACTCTGTTTTTACCATAGGGTACAAAATTGCTTTTTTGCCTACCCTCTTAATCACTTTAATTACAGTATCTATACCCTTATCGGCAATAGCGCGACCCGCCCATACAATTGTATCGCCACCTATCGGATCAAATTTCCATATACGCTTTATATCTATGCCATGATATATTGTCGCGATATAATTAAGATCAGGCATAGGCACTCTCTGGGCATCTGATACAGAAACGTAATATATATTTTTCAAATTACGGAAAAGCGACAAATATTTTTCATTATATTTTTCTTCAAGGCCGCCATGCATCGTTACAATAATTGGCTTTTTTACAAATTGTGCAAATGACAAAGCAGTATCGCCGTTCCCTATATTAACATGATATAAATCAAACCTGTTCGGACTACTAAAAGCTCTTGAAACAAGAGCGACCTCAAAACTTTTATGATGCTCATTGCCAATATCTTTATCTTCCATACTGGATTTATAACCAATACTTTCTATGGGTACCGGTAAAAGAGAGTCACCCGAAGCAAAAGCGGTAATTTCAAGGTTATTTTTTTTAGCTTGCCGCGCGAGGGAACGAATTAAAATATAATCAAATATCTCTGTACCCTTTTTTGTAAGCTTATTTATACTTACATAATTGGAATTAACAATAGCTATCCTCATCAGTAAAATATATTATAACACACCCAAATCAAACCAAAAAAACTCTACCGACAAATCCCCGCCTAGACTCAAGATTTTCGACTTTATAACTTGATGACTTTATAACTTTATGAACTTTTTTACCACCAGCCACACAAATCTCCCAAGAGCCAACTGCCTCCTCCATCTCCACGGCTCCTTTATCAAGCGATACAACCACTCCATTCCCATTGCCCGTATCATAAATGGCGCTCGCTCGACTCTCCCGCTGATATAATCAAATGCTCCCCCTACTCCCATCGCTACTTTAACCGGCAGATGTTCGAGATTCTCATAGATCCACTCCTCCTGCTTCGGATGCCCGAAAGCCACGAAAAGAATATCCATAATAGGAATCGAAGTCTTCAGGTCTTCAAGTCCAAAGCCTTCATGTCCATTTTCACTATCACTTGACGACTTGACGACTTGACGACTTGACGACTTGACGACTTGACGACTTGACGACTTGACGACTTGACGACTTGACGACTTGACGACTTTATAACTTGACGACTTGACGACTTGAGGCCATTCCTCTCCAACAAAAACAACATCTATCCACGGGTATCTTGTTTTCAAGCACTCAGCCGTCCTCTCTGCTACCCTTTCTCTTCCGCCCAAAAACCCCATACGCAAAGGCTGTTCCGGCGATCTCCTACAGATCTCTTCCATGAAATCCACCCCTGTAATCCGCTCCTTAAGAGGGATCCCCATCAACGCACTTCCCAAAAAAACACCAATTCCATCAGGTAAAGCAATTTTAGCCTCATTTAGGATTTTTTTATAACGTGTATGATTTTGCGCGTAAATCACTATCTCGGGGTTGAGGGTGACTATAAAATATTTCCGCGCATGTTGTTTCAAACCCAATAACAAATACTCCAAGATATTATCTTCTGTTTCATTTGTAACTCCCACACCCAATACATAATTTTTCATCAACATATTTCACGAAGTACCATAAATATAATTCAATAAAAACAAAAACCTCCCAAACCTACTATTCCGGTCATAAAATATCATCAATTCCCAGCCTCCTATTATAACCCACTAGCTTTAAAGCCAACAACTAATATCGTTACTGGATAAAAATTAATATAAGCCATCATCCAATTATGAAAACTTACTTTGTACCAGAAAAAAAATCTCGTTCCTGCCAATATATTCTATTATTACAGGATAAAATATTTTAAAATTGGAAATTGAATCATTCATTGAAAATTGTAAATTGAAAATTGAAAATTACTTTTACCTCCTGTTTATGCTTCTCTTATACAACTGAATATTTTCCATTGCCACACCTGTTCCCCGCACTACACACAAAAGCGCGTCCTCAGCCACATGACAAGGCACTCCTGTCATCTCTGTCATTAATTTATCAAAATTTGCCAAAAGCGACGTGCCCCCTGACATCACGATACCCTTATCGATAATATCACTCGCGAGTTCCGGCGGGCATTGCTCAAGCACCTCCTTAACCCCCCTGACTATCTCCATAAGGACCGGCCTGATAGCATCACCGACAACGAACTCATCCAATAGAATAGTCCGCGGTAAACCCGTAATCGTGTCTCGCCCTCGAATTTCAATAGTCTTGCGCTTATCTACTTCTTGTGTAGGAACAGCATTACCAATCCCTATCTTAATAACTTCAGCTGAAGTTTCCCCGATCAATAAATTATGTTTCCTTTTAACGAAATTAGATATTGCCTCATCAATTTTGTTTCCCGCTACACGCACCGAACTATGCACCACAACGCCGCCAAGTGAAATAACCGCCGATTCCGAAGATCCTCCGCCTATATTTACAATCATATGCCCTGCTGCTTGAGCAATTGGTATTTTCGCGCCTATTGCCGCAGCCAAAGGCTCATCAATAAGATAAGCGCTTTTGGCCCCGGCTGACATAGTCGCGTCAAGTACAGCGCGCCTCTCAACCTGTGTAACCCCTGAAGGAATACAAACCATCACCTCCGGCTTGAAAAACCGCGCCCTGCCACAAACCTTGTCAATGAAATATGAAAGCATTGCTTCGGTGATTGTATAATCCGCGATCACGCCGTCCCGAAGCGGCCGAAGCGCCACAATATTACCCGGAGTCCGCCCGAGCATTTCTTTAGCCTCGTGCCCTACTGCTACCACACGATTCTCCTCTGCGATCACGGCTACAACAGTTGGCTCATTTAGAACAATTCCCTCGCCCACCACATAAACCACCGTATTCGCGGTTCCGAGATCAATTCCTATACGCTTTGTAGTTGGAAACTTAAAGTCAAACATGATAGAAACTACTTTTGATTTTTTACTTGTGCTTTTGACTTTTGACTTTTAAATTTTGAATTATTAACCATATCACACTATATCCTTACAATATCAAAACATTTATTTTAGCTTCACCTCATACTGATTATAACGTCGCACAAGTTTAGTTGCAAGGGTTTTTATACACCTCTATTTTTTAAAAAAAATTTATAATACCTAACGTAGCAATCATTTTTGTAGTTTAGATTATTATAGTAATTTAATTTCATTTAAAAAGTTCAGGTAAGTATATGCCAAGCTTATACAAAATGATTGCGAAGTGGTATATTGAGAGAGTATAATCAAACCTGCCCACATGAAGAAACAAATTATTTTTGCTATATCAATTCTTTCCTTTCTTATTATTAGTACCCTATTCGCAATTCTTTATGGCAAAGGTTATCGTATATCATTCAAACAAAATATACCGGAAATAAACAAAACCGGCTTATTGGTTGTAAATAGTTATCCTAATGGCGCGCAAGTTTTCATAGATAACCATCTTACAACCGCTACAAATAACACTATTAATCTTCCGCCCGGTATATATGATATAAAAATCCAGAAAGAAGGCTACTTTCCCTGGCAAAAAAAACTAAAAATTGAAACAGAAGTTGTCACAAAAACTGAAGCGCTCCTGTTCCCGGTAGCGCCTAGACTTGAAAGTATCGCGACAACACCCGTATTAAACCCTCTCATAGATCCATCCGGGACAAAAATAGCCTATCAAATAGCTTCGGATGCGGCCAGCCGTAAAAATGGCATCTATATACTAAATATGAATACCAATACCATTTCTGTTTCTATACTTACCCTGCAAAGCTCCTCAACTCAAATAGCCGATGATACGGCTACTCTCTTCTCCCAAGCCAAGCTGAAATGGTCTCTCGATGGAACCCAAATACTCGCGCAAATTCAGGATTCAACCCAAAACATAAGCACATATTTACTGAAAACTGACCGGCTCAATGAAGATCCGCAAGATGTAACTGCTATATTGCAAAGCGTAGAAGATAGCTGGCGCCGTGAAAAACAGCAAAAAGAGCGAAGCCTGCTTGCTGATATAAAAGAAAATACACACAAGCTTATCGCCGATAATTTTTCCATTCTGGCCTGGTCTCCTGACGAAACAAAAATTCTTTATGAGGCTTCTATCTCAGCTCAATTACCTCTCATTATCAAACCCCGCAGACTGGGTATAGATTCGCTTGCTGAAAAAAGACAAATCACAAAAGGAGAAGTGTACGTATACGACACAAAAGAAGATACGAATATGAAAATACCGATTGTGCTGTCTGATTCTAACTCACAAATCTCATGGCTGCCTGATTCAAGTCATCTGCTATATATAAACGATAAGAAAATAATCATAATGGATACAGATGGATCAAACCGTATCACGGTCTACGCCGGTCCTTTCATCGACACCTTCGCCGTACCCTGGCCTGACAATTCCAAAATAGTCATCCTCACCAACCTCGGCAATCCCGAAGCCTCCCCAACCCTATATACAATCGGACTCAAATAATTTCAACGCTTCAAATCCATCTTCTTATTTTTGATCTTTGATATTTGATTTTTGATCTTTTTATTGTGTCCCCGGGCAGAATCGAACTGCCATCAAGCGCTTAGGACGCGCCTATTCTATCCGTTGAACTACGGGGACAACCTTGTTGTATTTTAGCACAATCCACGCTACAATTGTCTTCTAAGTAGGGGCGATCCCTTGTGGTCGCCTGGAAAACCCGGGGTGTAGTGAATCGGTATCACGCTGCGTTCGGGACGCAGAAACACGGGGTTCAATTCCCCGCACCCCGACCAACTTAAACTTTTTTCAAATTCAGAGGCGATTGGTTGCCCGCTCGCCCCGCCCAACCCGTGCGCAGGCGACACAGTGGAACTCCCTTTTTGTTTGCCAAATTTTAATATTTTTGATACCATTATATTAAGCAAATTGATATACACTTAATATAAGTAGTGTATTATAATAGTTTATCAAAGTCAAAACAATATGGCAAATACAGTTAGCGAAAATATCCGCAAATTGCGAATCAAAAAAGGAATCTCGCAAGATCGCCTCTCAAAAGACGCTGATTTGGCGTTAAATACCGTTGTTAAGATAGAAACAGGCGAAAATCCCAACCCAACCGTGGACACATTAGAAAAAATAGCCAAAGCCCTCGGTGTGCCGACGGCGGAATTGTTTAAATAATTTTATGAAAAAGAACATAAACCATTGGACACAATTAAGCATTGAATACGCAAGTCAGCGGAGCTACTTGGACGATTTATTTCAAGTATATCCGACAATTCCGGACGGAATACGCGAACCAAACGGCGAACTTTGGAAGGGCGTAGAAAGGGCATTTGAAAAGCGGGACAATGTTACGCTTATGAAAAATCTTTTGAAACTAGATTTGTTTCCGATTAAAGATTCTTATGTTGCTTACCTAAAACGAGATAAAACTGCATTGGAGCGAAACCCTGCAACCTCTGCCCGACTTTCTGGACGCTTGTATGAAATGGGGCTTGATAAAATTTTTGCTCGTTGTTCTGAACCGAAGGAAACAAATCGACAAATTGGTCCGCTTTTCAAACGCTGGCTTAACAAGAAAGCATTAGGAATTCAGCCGGTAAAACTCGATGAATTTTTGAAAGCGAAAGGAAACGCCGTCTTGAATGCCAGTGATGCGGAAATGATGGCTTTTGCCCGCGAACATCTGAACTATAAACATAATAAGGGATTGGATTTTATTGGTCGCTTCAATGGAAAGTATGTTATTGGCGAGGCAAAATTTCTAACCGATTTTGGCGGACACCAAAACGCACAGTTCAACGATGCGATAAACCCCAAAGGGACGAAAAACGTGAAAGCCGAGAAAATCATAATACTCGATGGCTATTTATGTTCATTAAATTATAGTAAAATGTACGAAGAATTTTCCGAGATGTATAAAGATTATAATGTTATGAGCATACTAATCTTGAGAACCTATTTATATCAAATATAAAAATTATATGGATGACAATGGAAGACAAATTTTATACATTCATGAGCACAACATCAAAGATGTTTGTAAAATAGGCATTGGTACTATTGACCGTGCCCAAAAAGCATACCAATATCAAAACAATGATAAGGATTCTCAGAAAAACAAATTGGCAATCTTTTCGTTTGAAAACACCGATGCTATCACAATAGAAAAGATTTGTAAGCAAGTTCTGAAACGAATAAATTCCACCGAATTTTATGTTATTGAGTTTTATAGGGCATGCCTATTATTCACTCTTCTTGGGGGAAAATTAGATGAGACCAACTCGCAGTATATTGACCGCAGTAAAATTAGTGTAAAAATAGCCACTCCTTCAGCGAAGAATACAATTCCCTTGTCTGAACGCTTTGCAGATTTGATTAAATCGTTAGTCGAAAATCATACCCATATAATAGATGAAGTTAAAAGGGAGCTAAACAACAGTGGGAAAAGAAATGTTTTACTAACAAAAGACGAATTTGATATATACAACAAAGATGGAAACCGAACGGGATGGAAATCCTATAAAGAACAGTGGTATTATCGTACAGGGGTTGATGCCACGACATTATCCAGTTATATCAAAATCCTTGAAAGGAAAATATTTGAATGATCCGCAATACGAGCAAGGAATGGAAAGGAATTAGGTCACCTAAAGGCCGACACTGGCGGAGCGATCCAGCCATTCTGGAAGAATGGGATAAGCAAGGACTTATCGAGTGGTCTTCAAATGGTGTGCCGAGAAAAAAGATTTTTGTTGATGAGAGAGATGGAAAAAAAATGCAGGATATTTGGGAATTCAAAGACCCGCAATATCCTGATTATCCTACGGAAAAAAATCTTGACTTGCTGAAGTTTATAGTAGGAGCTTCCTCAAATGAGGGCGATCTGGTCCTTGATTGTTTTTGCGGTTCAGGAACTACACTTGTTGCGGCGCAAGAATTAAACCGCAATTGGATTGGAATTGATAAGTCGGAGCCAGCAATAAAAGTTGCTCAAAAAAAATTAAACAGTATGCCGAGCAGTTTATTCTCAAAAGTTGAATATGAGTTTTTAAAAGGATAAGTTAAACGGATAATTTTAAGCGTTGTCTATATGAACAGCAAGGAAATCAAGGAAAAGATAAAAACATTGAAAAATCTTTATGACGAAGAGAAATTTGATGATGCACATACAGAATCAGAAAATTTTGTTTTAGAATTATTTAAAGAGAAAAAATATAAAGATATAGTTGAGGCGGACAAAAAACTTGAATCTGTCCCCATTATTTTTGAAGTTGCGTACTCATACGACGAAATGGGAGACAAGCAAAAAGCCGAAGAAATATACGAGACAATTTTATCTTTTCCCAGAGAAGGAAAAAACTCTGCTATTTTAAATAATCTATCAAACATCAAAAAATCAAAAGGGAAAATCAAAGAAGCGTTTGATCTTATTCAAAAGGCAAAAAAGGCGGATGCTAAAGACGAAATAATTGACAGAAATTATCAAAACTTACTCGGAATTATAAGCGAGCAGGAAGCCATTGAACAAAACTATAAAAACGCTGTTAGCTTAATACAAAAGGAAAACGATTATGTCATCGGAAAACTGAAAAACTTTTTTACAAATATCAAAAAAGAGTCGGGCTTAAAAAACAATCAAGTCGCTATCCCAAATTGGAAATTCAAAGTTTTAATGTGTGCGGACGAGCAAAAAGCCGAGTCATTAAAAAAACAATGGATAGAAAAAGGATATATTCGCAAAACGAATCAAAAAATAGATAACTTCGTGGCTGTTTATGAGATAAATAGTTATATTGAAAAAGCGATAGAGAAAGCTCAAAATACGAAGATAAATAAAAAATGGATAGAGGGATTTGAAAACATAGACATATTAAAATTAGAAAAAATCGGCTATTTTGAAATACTTCCTAAAATCCGAAAAATTAATAAAAAATTCAAATTTCTTTTGGAAAGAGATTTTAACGAGCTTACATTCAATTATTTGGTGGGGAACGCAAAATCAGTAATTGTAATGGCTGGTTCGTTGGTTGAGGCTTTATTGATATATCATTGTGAAAAGAAAAAGATGAAAAAAATAACTTATCAAATACAAAACAAAGCAATACAAAAAGATTTATACGATTGCGATCTCGGCGATTTATTGAGTTATTTTGAGCAAGGCAAAATAATGAGTGACTTGTTTGTCCACCTTGGCAATATATCAAGGATATATCGCAATTTTATACATCCGGGGAAAGAAATAAGGGAGTTTGAAAAATTAGACCAAACAAAATCCGATCTTTGTTATATTAGTGCGGTTGAAATAATTAAAAAATTAATTTAATATACTCGTATATTAGACGGCGCGCCAGTTTCACTGGCACGAAATTCGGCGGCGACGAAAAAAGAAACGGCGAAAGCGAGGGCGGGCAAAAATTCCTTCCCCCTCCAACCCCCTTTCCTTCCCGCCCCGCCCGAGCGTTCAGTTTCTGCCGCGCGAAGCGCGGTAATCAGTCAGAATTTTGTTCAAAATAGGTTCGAGCTTCGTCCAGTAATTGCGACCAATTCGCCTCACAAGCCTCGCAAGGTCGAACCTTGCGAGGCTATTACACAAACACCAAACACGCTTAATACACTAAAAAGTGGCGAAAGCCCTTAATGCTGGCGTTGATGATTTAATAAGGTAGTTTTATAAACAAACAAGAAGCCAAACAACAAATTCAAAAGCTCGTTGTAGTAAAAATTTGGGAATTGTTAGCTGACAAATTAAATTGGGCAGTTTTTGGTGGTGTTGCTGCCGCGATTCATAATAGAAGTTTTTATAGAAT
>JAHIGH010000005.1 GCA_018900295.1 Patescibacteria group bacterium
CCAACATCAACAACCATTATCCCTTTTGATTGAAAAACAGAAATTCCCTCCCCTATCACCGCTGCCATTGGCTCCTCAATAAGATATGCCTCTCTTGCTCCCGCTGCAAGCGCCGCCTCCCAAACAGCTCGTCGCTCAACCTCTGTAACTGAAGAAGGTATACCTATCACAACCTTGGGACGTGCCAAAAGACGCGGGAAGAAACTACCCATCTCATGCACCTGCTTAATATAATGAGAGATCATTGCTTCTGTAGCATCAAAATCTGCAATAACTCCGCCTCGCAGCGGCCGGATAGTGATGATGGAATTCGGTGTCTTACCAAGCATCTTTTTCGCATCAGTCCCGATAGCAATAATTTGTTTGGTTTTTTTATGTCTTGCAACAACTGATGGCTCCCTGATAACAATTCCCTTTCCCTTCACAAATACCAGGATATTCGCCGTTCCCAAATCTATCCCGATATCATGGGAAAATATACCAAAAAATCTATCCGGATTAAAAAATTTACGCGGAATATCTATTTTCATTTTTCATTTCAATTCTACCAGCTTGCCCACTATTTGCCAATATGATAACATTAAGAAAATTCTAAATCCAAAATTACAGATGAAAATCGCTTCCTATTGTAACAAAATCATCAGGTACTCCTTCTACTCCCTCTTTTTCTTCGTTCCGCTCATTTTTTTTGGCAATACCTCAGAATTATTTGAATTCAATAAAATGTGGCTGACGTTCGGGTTGACTATTGTCATCGGCGCTGCCTGGATTTCCAAAATGATAATCGAGCGGACTATCTCTGTAAAAAGAACCCCGCTGGATATTCCTATCATCTTATTTCTTATTTCCCAAATCATATCTACAATCTTTTCTTTTGACAGCCACGTCTCCTTCTGGGGCTATTACACTCGCTTCAATGGCGGCCTCCTTTCACTGCTTTCTTATATCTTCCTCTATTATGCGCTTATTTCAAATTTACAAGTAAAACACGTCATGCGCATTCTTCTCATCAGTCTTATTTCCGGTATTTTTACAGCCCTTTGGGGATTTCCGTCTCACTTCGGCTACGATCCGACTTGTCTCGTTTTCCGGGGATCATTGGATACAAATTGCTGGACCGATGCTTTCAAACCCACCGTCCGCGTATTCTCCACGCTTGGCCAACCGGCCTGGTTCGCCGCCTACCTCAACGTACTTCTTCCACTCTCCATAACCTACTTCCTGATAAACGCAAAAAAGAAACTGAATTTATTTGCTGTCTGCTGTCTGCTGTCTGCTGTTTTATTTTATACCTGTCTTATCTTCACCAATACCAGAGCCGGCAATGCAGCATTTATTGTAAGCGACATTATTTTATGGTTAATTTTATTTTCCAAAAAATTCTACCCGCCCAAAACTCTTTTAAAACATTTTCTTATTTTACATTTCGCTTTTACTACCTGCAGCTTTTTCTTCGGCGCGCCAATTGATAGTCTGAACAAATTTACCTTGCCGCAACTGCAAAAAAAACTTGTAGCGAGCGCTCAAGTCTCATCAAATTCTGCAACCAAACCGGCAATTCAAACAAATAGTATAACTGACTCAGGAGATATCCGCCTGCTTGTATGGCGCGGAGCCATAGATGCTTGGAAAGCCTATCCGGTTTTCGGAACAGGTGTCGAAACATTTGCCTTTGCTTATTACCGGTTTCGTCCTCCGGAACACAATATGACATCCGAATGGGACTACTTATACAATAAAGCGCACAACGAATACCTGAATTATCTTACTACCACCGGTATTTTTGGTTTAGGCTCATACATAGCAATCATTGGAACATTTATGTTTCTTTGTTTAAAAAAAATCAAAATGATAAAACATAATACAAACCCGGAAAAAGAAAAGCTTTTAGCTTTAAACTATGACTTTGGTCTTTGCACTTTGATCTTTGCACTTTTTGCAAGCTATATCTCCATCCTCATCACCAACTTCTTTGGCTTCTCAGTCGTAATAATAAGTCTCTACTTCTTTCTCATACCTGCTTTTTTCTTCATAATCACCAAACCGGTAGATGTTTCACGTCAAGAAACACATCCGCCTATCAATTTATTCCAATGGACTCTAATAATAACCGTAACAAGCATTGCCATAATTATGTCATACAGACTGTATATCTATTGGTACGCTGATACAGCTTACGCGCTAGGAAATAATTATGACAAGATATCCAGCTATCAACAAGCCTATCCTTTATTGGAAAAAGCGGTAAATTTAGAACCAAATGAACCTGTATACAAAGACGAATTGGCAATAAATCTCGCAACCCTTGCCCAGGCGTTCTATCTTCAAAATGATGCCACAACCGGGGCGCAGCTTGCGGAAAAAGCAATTAATTTAAGCAATCAAGTAATTGAAAATCACCCGAATAACGTTGTTTACTGGAAAAATCGGTTGCGCATCTTATATAGTCTTGGAACCAGTGACCGGCAAAATGAAGCGCAATATCTCAAAGAAGCTTTAAGGGTCTTGGTAAAAAGCAGCGAACTTGCGCCGACCGATGCAAAAATTTCATATAATCTCGGCGTCCTGCTTGGACAAACAGGCAGCTTGCAAGAAGCTGTAAAAGTATTAGAAAAAACCACCCTCCTAAAACCAGGCTACGTTGAGGCTTATTCTGCACTCGGATTGTTTTATCATCAGCTTGCCACCGATCAAACTACTACCCCGCCATCAACACAATTAATTATAAAAAACCCGCAAATGCAGCAAAAAGCGATTAACACATACCAATATATTCTTGACAACTTCTCGCCCAACGACGATCAGATCAAAAATACGCTCAAAACCTGGAAGGAAGAAAAATAATTATGTTAAAAATTGTTCAGTCACCGGATACTGTCCTTTCCCGACCGGCAAAACCAATAATCAATATTGATAAAGCAATCCACCATCTCATACGGGATATGAAGGAAACACTCATAAATGCCAAAGACCCGCAAGGTGTTGGTCTTGCCGCGCCGCAAATCGGGAAATCAATCCAATTATTCATCATCAGACAAACTCCTCGCTCCCCGATACTCGTTTTTATCAATCCAAAAATAGAACAATTTTTTGACAAGCCGGAAATCAACGAGGATCCAAAAGAGCAAAAAAACCTGTCTGCCGGTCTCCTACGCGCCAAAACTTCAACAACGGAGCGCGGGCAGGATGTCCAGCTTGAAGGCTGTCTTTCCCTATCCAATATTTGGGGGGTAGTCAAAAGACATCCTGGTATCATACTTTCATATCTGGATGATACAGGCCAAAAACACAGAAAAAAATTTAATGGTTTTATTGCAACGATTATCCAACATGAATACGATCATCTCCGGGGAACCCTATTCCCCAAAAAAGTACTCGAACAAAAAAACCAGCTCTATAAATCCATCAAGAACGCAAAAGGAGAAACAGAATTCGAAGAAATAAAGCTATAATCTAAAATATTGAAAATTGGATCATTGAAAATTCAATGAAAATTGAAAATTGTAAATTGAAAATTATTTTTTTCGGCAGTTCCAAATACTCGACTATTGTCGCCTCCTCCCTCCATCGTAAAATTGG
>JAHIGH010000033.1 GCA_018900295.1 Patescibacteria group bacterium
CCATAAGTTGAAAAACTTGCTTTTTTATCATTACTATCTGTTGCCGCAACCGCTATAACATTTTGATAATAACCCGGATATTGTGGCCTGGTATTTCCGGTATTACCGGCCGCTGCTACAACTACGCTTCCCTTACTCCAGGCATAATTTACGGCATCCTGCAATACATTGGACGAAGACGCTCCTCCGAGACTCAAGTTAATAACTTGCGCGCCTTGATCAGCTGCCCACACTATCCCGTTAACAACCCAGGAATAATATCCTGAACCGTCATCACCCAGAACCTTACCGTTAAGAATAGATGTATTATATCCTGCTCCGGCAATACCGATAGAATTATTTGTTGCAGCCGCGGCAATCCCCGCGACATGGGTTCCATGTCCGAAGACATCAGTAACTGTCGGGCTATCTGTAAAATTCGAGCTCAATATTACTTTTCCAAAAAAATCGTCATGTGAAATTTCAATACCGGTATCAAGAACTGCCAATTTAATACTTGGACTGCCTGTTGTTATATCCCACGCGCTTATTTGTGTATTTACTGCACTTATCTTAAATAGTCCCCATTGCTTCGAAAGCAATGCATCATTTGTAACACCAAGCGCGTATGCTTTATAATTTGGTTCTGCGTAGGCAACATTCGGATTCTTTTTATATTGTCGGATCTTTTCTTCAATTGTTCCTTCTTGAATTTTGAGAACCTCAACATTAAGTCTCTGAATTCTATGCTTCAGTGAAGTTCTTAAATTTTTTCGCATCTTTTCTTTTTCATTTTCAGGAGTTAATGTCTTGTATCTGATTATCAACTCATCGGTAGATGATGCGTCTTGTACCGCTTGTTGGGAATTAACTGTGGTTGCATTTACAGCCAAAAAACCTGTTACTAAAACTGAAAACAAACAAAACCTTATAAAAACAACCAGGTTTTTTCCTCGAACACCTTTTCTTTCCATATTATTTTTATTCGAAATTACCGGAAACTTTGCCGCCTATTGTAATTATCACATCTGCTTCGCTTGTTTCATCAGCTAAAACTTTTGTTTTAGTATCTAATATATACGACTTCTCCAACTCAACCCTCAATTTTTCTATATACGCCGCATTCACACTCTTTTTTGCCGAAATTATTGTATCGGTGTAATCACTTTTTTCCGCGTTACCGGCAGAAAGGACATCAAATCCTGCCGTTGTTAAAGCCGTCTTTAATCTCGAAGCTCCTCCTTTTATTTCGCTACCATTAAGGATTTCTATGCTATATTCTGCAGGATTTACTTCCTGTACTTTTGTTGGTTCAACTTTAACTGTAGGTTTGGGACTCGGAGAAATTTTAACTATCTTATTTAACCCAAAAGGCAACACAAATGGCTTCTTTTGTAAAACAAAACTAATCCCCGCCATACTAATGAGTCCTATCAAAAATGAAACTATCGCGATTACGATAAAATAACGAAGTATATTTTTCTTTATCTCTGTCTGCACAACATAACCATTATCATCATTTACTGTTGGTTCTTTTTCAATTACTGTATTTATCTCGGGTTCTTTTAATTGAATT
This sequence comes from Patescibacteria group bacterium, assembly GCA_018900295.1. Classification (GTDB taxonomy): domain Bacteria; phylum Patescibacteriota; class Microgenomatia; order Levybacterales; family UBA12049; genus JAHIGH01. The sequence goes on from JAHIGH010000033.1 coordinate 1,556, forward strand.
TCTTCATCTACTTTCACTTCATCTTTAGAGCTGGTATCATTTACCAAGGCCTCCTGTCCTCCATCCGTACTTACCGATGATTCCTTAACTACTTCTTCATTTTGAATTGCAATATGCCTGTCCTGCGTTACCTGCGCTTCCTCATGCTTTATTTGATTACCATTTTTTTCAACCGCTACTGCTTCTTCTGCTTCATTTTTCAAATCCTCGTGTATCTTCTCTTCCGCTACATTTTTATCTGTAATTACAACCTCTTCTTTTACCGGTTCTTTGACTTCACTTTCTTGCTTTTCAACCGTTAAATCTTTATTTTCTTCATTCTTCACCTCAGCTTTTTCTGTTTTTTGCCCGAATTTTACTGATTTTGCCCTTTTTTTTATCTGCATAATTCATTAACTCCCAATACCTAATTTAACCTCATCCTGCATATTTTGTCAAATTTTTCCCGGAACAAAAAATACATAAAATTTGCGAACAATCCAAATAGTATCGCGAGTGAAAACAACTCAAACGATGTGATTGTTCCTAAAGCAGCATTGATAACGCTTCCCGTTTGAATAATTATATCCCAGGAATTAAGCCTGTGAATCCTCCCGATCACTATGCCAAAACCGATTATGAAATTAATTCCAATTATCACAGAAGTAGAAAGTTTCAATTTCTTTTCAACCGGATACACGGATAAAATATATGTCAAAAATCCTGTAATAAATAAAATTTCGTATTGCGCTGCCAAAACAGCCGCTCCAAATAGATTCATTTCATTTATTTGCTGCATAAAATGAAGAATATCCGTAAATATATAAATCGTATTAGGAACAAAAAATAACCACCCTGCGAAAATAACAATTTTCATAATCTGATTTTTTGCCTCATAAAATAACCATCCCAATAATACCGGTACAAAAGCAAGTAAAATATTAATTGTCATCCATGAAAAATTTTCAAAAATTACTGAAAACATATCCTATTAGTATACAACAAAACTCCCTCCTTGCGAAAAATATATTTATTAGACTATAATAACTTGTTCTTATGCTTATCGTTACAGGATCAATAGCCCACGATTATATCATGGACTTTCCCGGATTATTCTCAGACCATATCCTCGCGGACAAAACTCACAACATCAACTTATCCTTTATTGTCAATAAATTTGCCAAAAGAAGAGGTGGGACTGCGGGAAATGCCTCTTATAGCCTCGGACTTTTAGGAACCGATCATATACTCTTCTCCACTGCCGGACGTGATTTCAATGAATATAAAAAAGCTTTTACCGGACTTGGCATCGATACCGGGCATATTTTAATTGATAAAAATAATTACACCGCGACCGGCTTTGCTGTCACTGATAAAACAGATAATCAAATATGGGGATATTTCTATGGTGCTGCTGACAGAATACCCGAGCTGCAATTAAAAACTGTTGCCAAAAAAGATGACCTCGTTCTCATCGGCCCATCAGGCGCGAAGGGATCTATGTCTTTTGTCAATCAATGTATAAAACTCGGATTATCATATATGTTCGATCCCGGATTTATATTAACTCAAATAAACAACGACGAACTCCGGATTGGCGTCAAATATGCTTCATATATAGTAGGCAATGATTATGAAATAAATCTCATCCAAAGCAGGATTTCGGATTTTCGAACCTTAGTGAAAAATAAGATTGTGATTACAACCTATGGTAAAAAAGGAGCAGTCATCGGACAAAATAATGTAAATATTCCTATACCGTCGGTCGAAGTTAAAAATATAATAGACCCGACAGGAGCGGGAGACGCCTGGCGTGCCGGTTTTTTAGCAGGTATTTACCGCAATTTCGACTTACAAACTTGCGGACAACTTGGATCGGTAACTGCTTCTTATGCTATTGAGCATTATGGAACTCAGGAGCATAAATTCACAAAAAGCCAATTTACAAAACGCTACAAAAAAGCGTATAATAAACAAATTAAACTTTAACTTGATATGGCAAAAGACATTTCTTACGATATTAAAGACATCAAATTAGCAGAAGAAGGTAAATTGAAGATCGAATGGGCTTCCAGACAAATGCAGGTGCTTGAAACAATCAAGAAACGATTTACCAAAGAAAAACCATTGAAAGACCTTACTATTGCCGCGTGTCTTCATATCACCAGTGAAACTGCCAACTTATTGATCGCCTTACAAGCCGGAGGCGCGAAAGTAGTCGCCTGCGCTTCCAACCCGCTTTCTACTCAGGATTCTGTCGCAGCTTCTCTCGTCAAACACAACAATATCCCGACCTTTGCTATCAAAGGAGAAGACAATAAAACATATTTTAAACATCTGAATAAAGTCCTGGATTTCAAACCGGATATCACCATGGATGATGGCGCAGACCTGATACACATGCTGCATACAAGCAGAAAAGAATTATTGAAAAATATTATTGGCTCCTCTGAAGAAACTACAACCGGGGTTATCAGACTTAAGGCAATGGAAAAAGAAGGAGCATTAAGGGTGCCTGTTCTTGCCGTAAATGATTCAGATACCAAACACTTATTTGACAACCGCTATGGAACCGGACAATCAACTATTGATGGAGTAATACGTGCAACCAATGTCTTGCTCGCCGGAAAGAAATTCGTTGTCTGCGGATATGGATGGTGTGGCAGAGGACTTGCTGCTCGGGCAAGGGGTATGGGAGCGGACGTTATCGTTACGGAAATTGATCCGGTCAAAGCATTGGAAGCGGCTATGGATGGATTTATAGTAAAATCTCTTGAAAAAGCGGTCGAATATGGACTCACCGACATTATTGTCACGGTAACAGGAAACAAACACGTCATTACTGTTGAGCTAATGAAAAAAATGAAAGACGGTACTATCCTTGCAAATTCCGGACATTTCGATGTGGAAATTGACATCGAAGGACTGGAAAAAATAAAAAAATCAAAAAGACGGATTCGTCCATTTTTGGATGAGTACGTCATGCCAAACGGAAAGAAGATATATATTTTAGGAGAGGGACGACTCATAAATTTAGCTGCCGCGGAGGGACACCCGGCCGAAGTTATGGATATGTCATTTGCCAATCAGGCATTGGCTGCCGAATTTTTTGTCAAAAGAAAAGGCAAACTTACAAATAGCGTACATATTTTACCCAAAGAGCTTGATCAACAAGTAGCAACTTTGAAATTAAAAGCTATGAACATAGAAATTGACACACTAACAAAAGCGCAAAAAACCTACCTCTCCTCCTGGACCGAAGGAACAAAATAACTCCCCTTACATATTATTGTCATTCCCGCGAACGCGGGAATCCAGAAGATACTAAAAACATCTTCCTTTTTGCGTAACATGAATGATATAATTTATACAAATGAAAATAAAACTTTCTGTTGTCTGCTGTCTGTTGTCTGCTGTCTTTATTTTCCAACCCGTTAAGCAGTCTTTTGCTATACAAAATCCGTTTGCCTCATTTAACAATAAATTCGGTATACA
>JAHIGH010000034.1 GCA_018900295.1 Patescibacteria group bacterium
ACTATTGACAGTTTTTGCTCCAAGAACATTATTCGAAAAATCCCGTGAATCTTCTATAGTAAAAACAACGTCTCTCTCTTCAGTGACTTTATTAGGAATAAGGGTTATAAGAACTGAAGCGTTAACTTTGTTGAAATAGAAATAATAAGCGCCACCGATAGCTCCTCCAATCAGTAAAAGAATGACAAAGCTAATAATCAACATTTTGGTCCCTTTACGGTGAAAAGAAGGTATACTAATCTTGGGCAAACGAATACGAGAAACAGTTGCAGTTTTTTCCTTTGGAGGCTCATTGGTAATTTTCTCAGGCTCCTCAACCACCGGCGGTGTATTTACCGGAGTATTTAATGCCTGCTCGCTAATATCCTCTCCAACAACAAATCCAAAATTCATTGCAGGTATTGAGGGGATTGAGCTTTTTGGAATAAGTTTATTTTCCTGCCCATGATGGTATGTTTTTATCTCAGAACTGACCGGATCAAGCACTTCAAAACCCATCTGTGTAGCAGCGCCAAACGCGACAGCCCGACTATCAAAACCTGAAGGCAAGACACTGATTTGCGGCATATGTAAAAAAGGGAGACTCTTGCTCCATTGATGACTAATAAATTGTTGAATAATGTCCTCGTTTATTTCGGTATCGTATAAAATTATTCTTGCCGGTAATACTTCTATTGTAAAACGCTTGAGAAGCATATCTACAGTCGAGGCATAGGTGCCTTCAACAATTCCATCAATTGTTTGAGTACTTTTACCTCCGCGGAAAAGGGTCAGGGTAATGGTTTTTTTACCTAATTCTATAAAAATTGCTGATAAGGGCGCGCCTTCGTCCTGTTGGCAGAGGCAAGAAATTGCCTCGCTTACGACCATGAATCCAATTGGCGAAAGATCAAGTGAATCACATATTTTCTTCAATTTTTGCAAATAATTCTTTTTTATTTTCTTATCCTGCTCTTCAACCCAACTTTCTTTTATTCCAAAAACTGTTTTTCGTATTTCAATATTTGGTGACAAAACCTCTTCGGCGCGGCTTATGACTTTATCAACAGTATCGATAAGTTCCTCTATTGAAAGATCTTCAATATTGTCAATAAAAAATTGATTTTGTTTGCTTATTATTTTTAACTTTCCCAAGGATTCTTCCAGAATGACAGCGCTGGCTTTCTCTGAGGTTAGAAGAAGCGCGAGATAATAAACCGGTGACTCTTTCTTTTTGTGTAAAAATGGAATATTATCCAACAACTGCATAAATTCTCCTTTGCTTATTTCCGATATTCTCCTGCTTTATTATCTTAAACGATTTCAACGCTCTTGTAAAATCCACATGCGGCCCGCCGCATAATTCCTTCGAATATTCTCCGATAAAATATACTTTTACACGACCGGGATATTTATCATCAAACAAACCGATAGCACCGGTTTTTTTTGCTTCCTCCAGGGGCAGGAGATCAAAATGCACAGGTAAATTAGACTTAATTTTATTATTGACAATTTCTTCAACTTTTTTAATCTGTTCGTCTGTTAATTTCAGTTCATAATTAAAATCAAACCGCAACCGCTCTGTTGTAATATTTGAGCCTGTTTGATGGATTTCCGAACCTAAAACCTCACGAAGCGCCTGATGGAGAAGGTGTGTCGCGGTATGCCCCATGATCGTACGTTCCCGGTGGTCGGATAAACCTCCGGTAAATTTCTGACCCGCTCCTTTTCTGGACAACGCTTGATGTTCTTTCATTTTTTTAGCAAAGATCCGGTTATCAAATACAAAACCAAGACTTTTGATCTGCGTCGGAGATAATCCGTGGGAAGAGTATAGAAAGAAAGCATCATCGACTGATATCTCCCTGGTGCCCATCAATTCATCGCCAATAGAATCCCCCGCCTTTGGCGCCCCCAAAATCTCCCTTTCCCCCTTTAATAAAGGGGGTAGTGGGGATTTATACTTTTTTTCGATGAATTGCCTGGCTTTTTCCAAAACATCGGCGTATCTTTGTATTTCTTCAAGAATTATCAATTTAATTGATTCAAACTTGTCAACCAGGACTGAATCTGTGTCCTTATATTGCCCAACAATCGCTTCAATTACGGGATTTATATCTTTACCTCCAATCTGGTAGAAATTGTCATAGGCTCTTCGAATAAGTCTTCGCAAAATATATCCTTGTTCTTTGTTGGATGGAGTTATATTCGCGCTTGATATAAATACAGCGGAAACTAAATGGTCTGTCACGATCCGCATTGGGGAAGTATGACCGGCGTAATCGTTTTTAGTTAATTTTTCAATAGTTTTGATGATTGGCGAGAAAAGACTCGTTGTGAAAACATCCTGCTTGCCCTCTGTAACAGCAACCAGACGCTCCAATCCGCCGCCAAAATCCACATTGCGCTGAGTAAGTTTTTTAAAGTTGCCATCAGGTTTTTTTAGGTATTGCATAAAAACGCTATTTCCGATTTCC
>JAHIGH010000035.1 GCA_018900295.1 Patescibacteria group bacterium
CAATTCATCAAACAATGTATTATTACAATAATAAAAGAAGACATACATCATTAAATATGAGTCCGGTGCAATTTAGGAAAAATTACTATATTAAAAAGGAAGCTTCTGTGCGTTTGTCTAAAGAAATGGGTACTTGACATAATCGCAAGACTCCGGCGATTCACCAGTCAATTCACTAACTTCCGATATGACTTTAGTAAAATTATTTTTTATCATATCCAGTTGTTTTTTATCTTCTTCGCCAAGCAAATGCAGCTCTTCCATAGCTGAAAGTTTTCTTTTGCTCAATATTAATTCAAGTGTTCCTTCCTTTTTATGCTCCGTTTTGTACTCTGCCCAAAAGAAGCTATAATCATATTTTTTTTCTGCCCCCAAAATTTTATCTACAGCTTCTTCTTCAGAAATTCCGGAGTTTGCCTCCTTTACCTTTGAAATAAAATCCTTATATTTTAATTTTATTTTTTCAGGCATAGATTTGACGTTCTCTGGAAATATCTTACCAGCCAAAGATTTCTCTACGGAGTTTTCCTTCTTAAATTCGTATTCTACTGTTTCCATAAAAAGTTGAATTATTATTTATCCTTATTATATACAAAAATTTATATCTACTGGATTCCCGCGTTCGCGGGAATGACAATAATCTGTATTTAGTGATTAGTCAAGCAGAAAAAGGCCCCGGAAGAAAGGTGAGCTGTCAACAAAAAGCTGCAAGAGGAAAATAAAAATTACAGTCAGAATAAGGGCAATATTACCCTTTGCCAACGAATGTCTCCCGATTGCCATGACAATTAATAGATGGAAATAAATGAGTAAATTGAATATCGCGCTCCTCGCCTGCGCTTCTGTGTTTACTTTCAGTAAATATGAAAAAAGGAAAAGCAGGAAAAAAGACAGAGAAAACCCGATAATGCAAATTAATAATATCCTTCTGGGAGCAAGAATGCGTTCGTTTGGATCGCGGGGCTTTTTCCGCAGAACACTTGCGTCCTTACTGCCGATCGCCAGTGCCAGTGCCGGCAAACTGTCCGTAACCAGATTTATCCACAAAATTTGTGTCGGAACAAAAGGAAAAGGAAGTTGAAAAAGTACAGCCATGAAGACCAAAGACAACTCTGCCAGATTACCGGAAAGCAAATAAATAATGGCATTCAAAATATTTTTATAAATAATCCTTCCCTCTTCAACTGCCTTGATAAGCGTAGCGAAATTGTCATCTGTCAGTACAATATCCGACGCCTCCTTTGCCACATCTGTTCCGCCCTCCCCCATGGCGATACCCACGTTTGCCTGCTCCAAAGCCAGCGCGTCATTCACTCCGTCTCCGGTCACTCCAACGACAAATCCCATCTTTTGCAGGAGAGTAACTAATCGAAGCTTTTCTTCTGGCCGGGTCCGTGCGAATACGCGTATTTTTGTCAGAATTTCAGACAATTCATCATCAGTAAGCGATCTTAGTTGTTCCCCTGTCACCACATCATCATTTTTATCAACCAGTCCGATCTCGTGGGCCAGGCTGACTGCTGTAAGTTCATTATCTCCGGTCACCATAGCGACATGTATGCCGGCCCTGTGTGCCTTTTGTACTGCGTCCGCTACTTCCTTCCGGGGTGGATCATAAAGCCCTAAGAATCCTAAGAAAGTTAAATCCCGCTCAAGACGGCTGCGGCTCAAATGCTCGGAATGTCCGTCAATTTTCACTCCAAAACCGATAACCCGAAGTCCCTCTTTTGCGAGTTCTTCAAAATGTTTTGTCGCTTCTTGTTCCTCAGCTCGGGTTAGTGTGCTTTTTTGTAAAACAGCCTCAGGCGCTCCTCGTACAAAAACATAAGTTTTATTAAGTCTCTTACATACGGTTATAATCGTTTTAGTTTTAGAGTCAAAGACATATTCATCAATAACGCGTTCGTCATCCGCGATAGAAATATTTGGAAATTCCTTTGCCCACAAAAGTAGTGCCCCGTCAGTCCTGTCACCGACGACCTCGTAAGTTTTTCCATCCCCTTTTTTCACAAGAGCCGCTGTATTACCCAGGATACACCCCTCCACAAGTTTGTCCAGTTTCTCTTTATTAGGGATCCAATATTTTTTAACCCGCATTGCGTTCTGCGTAAGCGTTCCGGTTTTATCAACAAGAATATATTGTACTGCTCCCAAAGTCTCTATAACCGGCATTTTTCGGACGACTGCGCCCCTCTTTGCCATCCGATGCGTTCCCATTGCCAGGGCGATAGTCACAACAGCCGGTAATCCCTCCGGAATAGCTGCGATTCCGATACTTACTCCGACCAAAATAAGAGGAAGAAGAGATTGATTATGAAAAATACCTATCGGTATAATAAGTAGTCCGGCAATCAGTGCTAAATAGGAAAGCGTCTTTCCCAAAGAATTCATATTCTCTACCAATGGTATTTTTGCGGGATGTATAGTTGAAAGGGTATGTGCAATTTGCCCGAATTGCGTGTTTGCTCCGATTGTTTTTACCCGGAACAAGCCATGTCCTTTTGTGATCAATGTACCTAAAAACACTTCATTTTTTTGCTCTTTATTAACCGGCAAAGATTCCCCTGTAAGGATAGCCTCATCAATCTCAAGGTGATGCACCTCAACAAGTTCTCCGTCAGCCGGCACGCGTCCTCCTTCGGAGATGACAACAATATCATCAGGCACCAGGTCTGCTGCCAATATTTTTTGCTCTTTTCCGCTTCGTATTACCAGCGCTGTCGGGCTGGCGTAATTTTTAAGTTTCTCAAGCGACTTTTGCGCTCTGTATTCCTGAATGAACCCAAAAATCGCGTTGATAATGATAATTGCGACAATAAATATACTGTCAAAGTAGCCTCTCAAAAAAAGCGAGAGGAATGCGGCAAGAAATAAAATTCCGTTTATAACAGTAAGAAATTGTGAGAAAAAAAGCGCGCGTACCGAGAAGGATTGCTGTGACGGAATCTCATTTTTCCCGTATAACTTCCTTCGTTCCGTTACCTCATGAGGAGTAAGTCCTTGTTCCACCATAGATTTATTTAATTATTCGCCTTACGCACCGTCATCCTGAGCGACCCGCCTTGGGCGGGGAGTCGAAGGATCTCTCGCGAATGCGAGATCGCACATTTATGCGATATCCACCGACTAATAGATGGCAATATTGCATAACAGGAATGATTTATTGCATCTCGAGTTTCGGTCTGTATTGAAGTGCTTCCGCGATATGATTTGGCTGTATTTCAAAAACTCCTTCCAGGTCTGCAATTGTCCTGCTCATTTTTATCGTTCGATAATACGAGCGGCCGGACAAATGCAGTGTTTCCAAAGCCCTGCGAAGAAGCGAAAGACATTCGGTTGACAAGGTGCAATATTTTTTAATACTCTTATTTGTTAATTCCGAGTTGGACATAAGGGAAGCCCCTTCAAATCGCTTAGTTTGAATATCCCGCGCTTTTTGCACCCGTGTTCGCACATCGGCAGAATTTTCTAGAGAATTTGTATCAGAATCAGTCAACTTCTCAACCTTTACCGCCGGAACATCAATATGAATATCTATGCGGTCAAGCAAAGGCCCTGAAATACGTTTGTGATAGCGCAATATTTGAGAAGGCGTACAAATACAAACACGCGTGCTGTCTTGATAATAACCGCATGGGCAGGGATTTTGCGCCGCGACCAGCATGCACTTTGCCGGGAAAACCAATTTCCCTTTTGCTCTCGAAATTGACACGATACCATCCTCAATAGGCTGCCTCAAGCTTTCCAGGATGTATCTTGGAAATTCGGGAAACTCATCCAGGAACAATACCCCTCTATGTGCCAGAGTGATCTCTCCCGGCCGCGGATTTGTTCCCCCGCCTATAAGTCCCACTAGGGATGTTGTATGATGCGGTGCGCGGAACGGTCTTCTTTGCACAATAGCGTCTTTCCCCAAAACACCTGCAACGCTATATATCTTGGTAACCTCAATCATCTCCTCAAAAGTTAATTTCGGCAAAATTGTGGGAAGTGTACGCGCAAGTAAGGTTTTTCCGGCGCCCGGCGGTCCTTTAAATAATATATTATGTCCGCCTGCTGCTGCGATTTCCAGAGCCCTCTTTGCCAGATGCTGTCCTTTAATGTCTTGCATGTCAAAATCAAAATTCTCAGTAGGGAAGTTAGAGTATTCTATGTTCTCTGTCGGCTGTAATGGTTTCTGGTTTGTATAATGCTGAAAAATAGAAAGTAGAGAAGGAGCGGAATAAATAACAACATCACTGACAATCGCTGCTTCTTTTGCGTTCGCTTCAGGTATAAAAAGCTGTTTTATGCCTTTCTCTTTTGCCAAAATTGCCGCAAGCAACACTCCGGTAATTGATCGTACCCGCCCGTCAAGCGATAATTCACCTGCAAAAAGCGCGTCTTCTATATTTGCCTGCAATTGCCCTGAAGCGATAAGTATTCCAAGAGCTATTGGCAGGTCATAAGAAGGTCCTTCCTTCGGTAAATCCGCCGGTGCGAGATTCACAGTTATTCTCCGCGCCGGAAAATCCGCTCCGCTGTTTCGAAGCGCCGACCGCACCCTTTCCTTTGCCTCATCAACCGCCTTATCCGGAAGTCCCACAATAAAAAAATTCGGCAACCCCTGTGACGCGATATCTACCTCTACCTCAACAGGAACAGCATTTAACCCCACAATCGCCGCAGACAAAACCCTCGCTAGCATATATATCTATCATAGCAAATTTTATTACTATATTTTTTAGACCTCTCGCTTCACAACTTACTTTATAATTTAATCCTCACACTTTACCCTCTTGAATGCATAATAATTCCTAGTAGACAAATTCAGAAACAAAATCAAAAATTACAACCAAGATTTCAAAAAATATCGCAGCACTTGTAAACATTAGGCTCACATTTACTTAAAAACCACGCCTTCTGTGGTATACTAACTATGGTAAAACATAATTACGCAACAGATCTAATGAGTAAAAAGAAATTGCATCTATATAAAAAATATTATTCTAGAAATTATCCTGGGAAAATATTAGATAACGTTGATTCTAATCCTGTAAGCACAAAGGGTTCTTTTCGTGAGGTCTTAAAATACTTAGTCGATCAAAAATATATTTTTTTAACTGAAGACGGTTTCTGCCATTTACTTCCTAAAGGAGTATTCATTCAAGAAGTAATTTCGAAAAAAGCTCAAGAGATGCTTGAAGCTGAGGGAATGCTACATTATCGGTTTTCAACTATCTTTCCTGAAACAAAGGACATCTATAAAAACCTCACATCAAAATTTAAGAAACAATTATTTGAAATAGTGGCTGAGAATAAGAAAATTGGATATTTAAAATATGCATCTGATCCCTTACTTTTTTCTTATTTCTCAAATCGTAAAGTTTACACTACTAGCGGTATATATTCTCCCGATTTCTGTTTTAGATATTTTCGAACAGGAGAAATGAAGCCCTTGATTCAGCCAAAAGAGTTTTTTATTACAGATTTTCATTGTTTCTGTGAACCAAAACAATTTGAGACATATGTAAAATTCGCGCTAGTGAACAAGGGGGCGGTTGAATTATTTGTGAAGCCAGAAGATTGGCATTTAAATATAGATGTAAATATAGAATTTTTTGATAAAAATAAAATATCAATAATCGATATGCTTGATAAAATATCTGTAAACGCAGTAATTAATGTTACTAGCAAAAAAACACATTACTACTCAATCCAGAATCAGTATATTGTTGAGTATTTTTTAGGCAATGAAACACAATTGGCAAACTTACAATTTGACGAAGAAAATGGCAAGGCATTTAGAATCGAATCTTATCAATCGGGCTACCCAGTTAATGTTATTCACGGTTCACTTTTTGGCAGATCGGAAAAAATATTAGCCCTTGTGTTTGGAAAACAGATCGAAGAGAGCAAAAAAAATCTCACTCGACCCATACTACCCCTTTGGCTATCACCAATAATTATTAGAATAATTCCTATTAAAGAGAATATCTCAATAAGTACCTATATAAAACAGTTTGAGCAAAAACTAATAGCGTTGAGATCTAGATATGAAATTGATACACGTGAGCTTTCATTGTCAAGGAAAATTTTAGATGCAGAAAAAGATTGGATACCTTTTCAGATTATGATAGGTGAGAAGGAATTAAAAAATTCTACCCTATCTATTAGGGACAGAAGTTTAGGTAATGTATATCCTTTATCACTTGACAATTTTATATCCAAGCTTGCGAATCTTGACGTGGGTAATATTTCCACACAAAATACGCCCTCTATATTTCGGGGTAATGATTTTTATTAAATAAAAGATTATATTTTCTTTAAGATTTCTTCTTGAAATTTTATTAAAATTTCAGATACATTAAGTTGTCCGAGATTACCGTCATCTCTATTCATAAGAGTGACTTTATCTATGGCTATATCCTTATCTCCTATCACAATCCAATAAGGGATTTTATTATTTTTTGCATCTCGAACTTTAGTGCCCAGGTTGATGTCTGCATTATCAAATTCTACCCGAATGTTGTTCTTCTTTAGCGTTTCGAAAACTTTTTTTGCATATTCATTATGATTTGTGCGTACAGGAATAATTTTCACTTGCACCGGAGAAAGCCAAAGAGGAAAGGCGCCTGCGTAATGTTCCATAAGAATTCCCATAAACCTATCAGGTGAGCCAATAAGAGCACGATGAATCATCACAGGAGTTTTTTCTGTCCCATCTTTGTCGGTATATGTTAATTTAAATCTACTTGGCTGGCTAAAATCAAGTTGAATTGTAGAAATTTGCCACTCTCGTTCAAAAGCGTCAACAGCCATTATATCAATTTTGGGCCCATAGAATGCCGCTTCTCCTTCGGCCTCATTGTAAGTGATTTTATTGCCATCTAGCAATTTTTTCATTATTGCTTGAGAGCTTTCCCATATTTCATCAGTACCTAAATATTTTTCATTATTATTTTGGTCTCTTAAAGACAAACGCATCCAATAACTTATCTTGTATGTTTGCAGAGCTTTTTGTATTGCTGCAAGAATGTTTGAAATTTCTTCTTCTATTTGTTCTTTACAGCAGAATACATGACCGTCGTCTTGCGCAAAGCAACGCAAGCGAACTAATCCAGAAAGCTCACCTGGTCTTTCGTCTCTGTAGAGATTGGCAAAATCAGAGTAGCGGATTGGTAGGTCACGGTAGCTTCTTGGTCGAGAAGCGTAAATCTGAGTGTGCTGTGGACAGTTCATTGGTTTCAAGAAAAAATCTTCTTCACTATATTTTGAATGTACTGTTAACATGTCTTCTTTGTATTTATCATAATGACCAGAGATTTTAAACAATTCCGCCTTGTTAAAATTTGGTGTATGAACTTCTTCAAAACCCAGTTCTTTATTAAGCTCTCTTGAGAAATTTATTATAGAATTGCGAATTATGTTACCTTTTGGCGTAAACATTGGCATTCCAGCTCCAATTAAATCTGAAAATACCAACAAATCTTGCTCCTTGGCTATCTTTCGATGGTCTCTCTTTTTTGCCTCTTCACGCTGATTTATATATTTTTCGAGTTCTTCTTTCGTATTAAACGCTAACCCATAAATTCTCGTAAGCATTTTATTTTTCTCATCTCCTCGCCAGTATGCTCCTGCGAGACGATCCAATTTAAAACTATCCATTTTAATTTCTCTGGCTGGGTTTTCTACATGTCCACCGCGACATAAGTCGGTAAATCCTCCACAAGTATATGTAGTAATTTTTTCTCCACGTTCCGCAATTTCGTTTATCAATTCTGCTTTGTATTCGTTTTTGAAAAATTTTAAAGCCTCGTCTTTACTTATTTCTTTATGTTCCCATTCTGTCCAGAGCGGTAACTTTTTTCTCATCATATTTTCAATTTTTTGTAAATTTTCATCAGTTACCTTTTCCCCACAAAAATCAATATCGTAATAAAAGCCATTTTCCGTGGCTGGTCCAAGAGTAAGCTTGATTTTGTTGAATTTATAGATTTCTCCCACCGACGCTGCAAGTAAATGCGCTAAAGTGTGCCTCATATTACTCATTTTTTCAGCTTTTTCCATAATTTGTATTATAACATACCTTTTTAAAAAAAATCGTAATATACGGCTAGTAGCTCGCAAGCAAAAGGTGATATTCCCCCAACCCCAGTCACTTTTTGCTCGCGAGCTTACCGTTCCGGATTTTTTGCAGCGGCTATGGACAAAATAAGTCAAAAGTGATAGAGTGATAGAATGCTCTTGTCAATAAATACATTGGCTTTTCGACTTCATTAACTAATTTTTTACAAAAATATGCAGAACAAAAATGTTTGGATTATGGTCGGTATTATCGTCATTGCGGTTGCAGGATTTTTTGTATTTCAAAAACGAAAACCGACTGAATTACAACATGTAACTGTTGGAATTCAAACATCTCCGGCAATGGCGTTGGTTATGGCCGCAAAGGATAAGGGATTTTTTGAAAAACAAGGTTTGGATGTTGAACTAAAAGAATTTGCCGGAGGCAAAGACGCTCTTGCCGCATTTTTGGGAGGTTCTCTAGATTTCTCTATCTCCGGTGATGTACCGCCAACTCTTTCAATCTTGGCTGGAAATAAATTTGTTGTTCCGGCGCAGGTTGTCGGTCGTACAAAAAATGAGGTTCGCGTGGTAGCGAAAAAAGAAGCTGGTTTGGACACTGCCGACAAATTTTTCAAAGCAAAGAAACGCAAACTCGCTACTTCAATCGGCGGCGGGCCTGAATTTTTTACTTATGAATTTTTGAACAAATTAGGTATTACAAAAGACCAAATTGAGATAGTCGCTCAAAAACCTGGTGATATACCCGCCGCCTTAATTAGCGGGAGCGTTGATGCAATAGCAATTTTTGATCCTTTTGCTTTCATCGCTGAAAAACAACTTGGTGATAAATCAATTACTTTTACTGATGAAAGCGTATATTCCGAATTGTATGTGATTGAGGCGAAAGAATCCGTCAAGCAAGACTCTGCAATGCTTGAAAAACTTTTAAAAGGATTGGTTGCCGCAGAAAAATTTGTCAAAGATAATCCAGAAGAGACAAAAACGATAGTGATAAAATATACCAAACTCGATAAAGAAACTGTTGATAAAATTTGGAATAGCTTTGATTTCCGAATTGCGCTTACTCCACAATTACTTGAATACTGGAATCGAGAAGCACAGTGGGCTAAAGACAGCGGAAAAGTAAAACCTGAAACCGTTACACCAAACTTTCGAGATATTATCTTTGAGGCGCCACTCAAAAAAGTTTCTTCTTCCGCTGTCGAATTATGATGAACTATGAAAAGATTTCTATGGTTTATACTTCCAATTATCGTACTCATAACACTATGGGAATTTGTCTCTCGTAGCGGTTTTGTTAATCTGGCACTATTTCCGCCACCGTCCCAAGTAGCTGTTGCGCTTTGGGAAATGATTACATCTGGAACTTTATTTTCCGACTTGAGAGATAGTTTGTGGCGACTTCTTGCCGGATTATTTCTCGGTTCTGCTTTTGGCGTAGTTTTTGGATTACTGACCGGCAGGATTAAATCTTTCGCCACTACGCTTACACCAATTATTCAAATTTTGCGTCCTTTACCAGCAGTAGCGATTATGCCACTTGTCATTGTTTGGTTTGGTATTGATAACGGCGCAAAAATTTTCTCCATTGCGTTTGCTGTTTTCTTTCCGGTTTGGATAAACGCACACATTGGCGCACGACAAATTCCGCAAACGTTTTTATGGAGCGCAAAATTATTTACTAATTCACCTGTCAAAATTTTTCGCGAGGTGGTATTCCCCGCCGCCCTACCTTTTATTATTGCGGGCATTCGCACTGGAATTGCTATCGGATTTATCATGGTTTTTATTTCGGAACTTTCCGGCGCGTCAAGCGGCTTGGGATATCGCATATCCATTACTTCACTTGCATATCGTATTGACCAAATGATCGCCGCACTTATCGTGCTTGGCGCGTTGGGCGCAATAGCCGACCAACTATTCGCCTTTGGAACACGCAAGATATTCCCGTGGATTAAATTTTCTTCAAGATGAGCAACATTTCAATAAAAAATTTATCGGTTCATTATGATGGCTATTGCGCTCTTAAAGGTCTTGATTTTGAGGCATGCAAGGGCGAATTTGTTGCTATCGTCGGAAAGTCCGGCAGTGGTAAAACAACTTTTCTGCATGCGCTCGCTCGTCTCGTTGAATTTTCCGGCGATATTTCAGCACCAAAAAATGTTGGTATGGTATTTCAACACTACGCCGTTTTTCCGTGGTTTACCGCTTCTGAAAATATCGCCTTTGGTCTGGATAATGAAACGAAAGAAAAGCGAGCGCAAATCGTTAGAAAACATTTGAAGCTCGCAAAACTTGAGGATAAAAAAGACAAATACCCTGCCGAACTTTCCGGTGGACAGGTTCAGCGTATCGCCCTTGCCCGTTCTCTCGCCCATAATCCCGAAGTGTTGCTCATGGACGAGCCATACGGTGCACTAGACGCTTATACGCGAGATAAAATGCAGCAGTGGCTATTGGATATATGGACAACACACAAGAAAACTATCGTGTTTGTAACGCACAATATTGAAGAAGCTATTTTTCTCTCGGATAGGATTTTAGTTTTGAACGATAAAAAATTTGTTGGCGAATATAAGATATCATTTGCAAGACCTCGTAATGAGAGTATTAAATTTTCACCAGAGTTTAACAAATTGAGACAACAAATCTTTGAATCCTTGAATCATAGTAATAATTAGCCACCGCCAAAAGCGCAAGTTTTTGCGGCGCCATCTTCAGAGCAGAATGGATTCTTTTGTTGTTGTATAGCCAGATGATCTGGTAGATGGCAAGTACCAGCTCTGTCAGGGTCTTGAATCGTGAAGAATCTTTGAGGTCCACCTCGAACTTGTCATAGAACTATTCCTGGTATCCGTTCCCCCAATCCACACCAACTCCCGCCTTGGACCCCACAATAACATCTACGCCTGCAAATCAAGCGTCTGTATCGATGCTTACAGCTTTAATTACTCCACCACTTCAGCCTTCGAAGTCTACAAGTACCCCGCCACACCATTAATACAGCCAACAATTACCTCTGGAAATAATGAGGCTATTATAGTCAGTAACGGAAATAGTGCGCTTATAAATGATCCTAAAAACGAAGTAATATATTCTACATCAACTCCTGTGCCTGGAAATACTGCTCCTATAGTAAATCAAATAATTACATCACCAACCTCGGCTCCGCTAGGCGCATATGCCGAGGTTAAAGTTTGCAAAGTAGGCCAAACTTATCCACTATTAAATTCGCCCTCTTAACGTTGTGTAGTCATTAAACGATTGTTATTTTAAAATGAGATCCCAGTTGTGATAATCCTAATACTAGAGATGGAAACAAAAATTATCAAGCTTAAAAGAAAGCTAGCCTCAATTCCTCAGAATACGAGGGGGAGATGTCAAGCGCCCGTTTTGCCAACTGCTGGCCTTTAATATCCTGCATATCAAAATCGAAATTATCAGGAATAACCCGGTCGGAATACGTAATAGTTTCAATCGGCTGCAGTGGCTGTTGGTTGGCTAAATGCTGGAAAAGCGAAAGGAGAGACTTAACCGGATAAACAGCAATACCACTGACAATCGCTGCTTCTTTTGCGTTTGCCTCAGGAACAAAGAGTCGTTTTATGCCTTTCTCTTTGGCCATTAGTGCCTTAAGCAACACTCCGGTAATTGGACGCACACGTCCGTCCAGGGATAATTCACCTGCAAAAAGGCTGTCTTCTATGTTTACTTGCAATTGTCCCGACGCGATCAGCATTCCTATGGCAATTGGCAGGTCATAGGCGGGTCCTTCCTTTGGCAAATCCGCTGGCGCGAGATTTACAGTTATCCGCCGTGCCGGAAAATCCGCCCCGCTGTTTCGAAGCGCCGACCGCACCCGTTCCTTCGCCTCGTCAACCGCCTTATCGGGAAGCCCCACTATAAAAAAAATTCGGCAATCCCTGTGACGCGATATCCACCTCCACCTCCACAGGAACCGCGCTTAACCCGACAACAGCAGCAGAAAGCACATGAGCTAGCATATCTATCTATCATAGCAAATTTTAATACAATTATATTTTCAAAAATCACTTTACAACATACTTTACAACTCAATCTACACGCTTTACAACTACTTGACAACTTAATCTCTATACTTTACAATATATTACATGGATATAAAAGAATTAATACTGAAATTAGCAAAACAACATGACAGAATTAAAACCTCTGACGTTGTAAAGGAGCTTCATAATACCAAGTCAAGACAATATGTAAATTCTGTTATTAGAGAATTGGTAAATAAAAAATTACTCTTAAAAGGAGGGGCGACCGCCGGTTCTTTTTATGTCTTACCCCAAAATAGCCGTCTAATAGGTCAGGAGATTACGATAAAGTTAAAAAGAGAAGACTTGGAAGAGCATAAGGTTTTTAATGATTTAAAAGAAAAAGCTCCTTTTATTAATGACTTGAAAGAGAATATTTCCAGTATTCTTTTTTACGCTTTTACCGAAATGCTCAATAATGCAATTGAACATTCCCGCTCTCAATATGTAGAAATAAGTATTAGAAAAGATAAGGAGAATATTATATTTATTGTTAATGATTTCGGTGCGGGCGCGTTTAGAAACATAATGCAGGAGAGGAAATTAAAGTCTGAGCTTGAAGCAATACAGGATTTATTAAAAGGAAAAACAACAACACAGCCTCATTCTCATACCGGTGAAGGAATATTTTTTACGTCAAAGATTGCGGATATTTTTATTTTGGAAAGTTTCGGGCTTAGATTAAGAATAGACAATATTATAAAAGATGTCTTTATTGAAGAAATGGCGAAGCAAAAAAAAGGGACAAAAGTAACATTTACGCTTTCTTTAGCATCAAAAAAGCATCTGAGCGGCGTTTTTAGTCAATTTGTGACAGAGTCTGGCAGTGTAGGTTTTGATAAGACAGAAATTAAAGTGCGTTTGTATGTTTCAGGAACAGTTTATATTTCACGTTCACAAGCAAGAAGAATATTGACCGGATTAGATAAATTTAAAACCATCATCCTGGATTTTGACAGAGTCACAACTGTGGGACAAGCATTTGCTGACGAAATTTTTAGGGTCTTTCAACAGATACATCCGGATATTAAAATAGTGCCGATCAACATGGTGGAACCGGTACGATTTATGATAGATCGGGTAGAAAAACCAAGCCTCTCTTAAGCTCACTCACTCCACCGGCGCTAAATATATCTGCCAAACGGAGGAGAATGTTTTCCTCACCCCGTCAGTTCTTTCTGCCAACCATTGGTTGGCATATGTTATTAAAGTAAATAAGAACATAGGATATTAAGTATTGCGAAGTAAAGAAGTTTTGTAAAGATTGTCTTATCAATCCGCATTGAGTACGTCTATATCAAACCCGAGCACCCCATTATTAAAAGTTCAAAAATTCAATAAAAAATCAACATAACATAAAGAAGAAAAAATTAAAATCCCGAAAAATAAAGCAATATAACACTAATTTAATACATCAAATACCATACAAAAGAATACGAATTTCGCACGTTCTTACTATACCATTACGTTTGGAATTTACAAAAATTTGGGATTAGGTATAATAAGTTTGCATTTCGAAAGCGTAGAGGTATACAATAGCCTCAGTATGGACGAAGTTGCACAGATCCGCGAAAAAATCGACATAGTTTCCTTCATTGCGGAATTTATCACTCTGAAAAAAGCCGGCCGTAATTTCAAAGCCAATTGCCCTTTCCATAACGAAAAAACCCCGTCTTTCATGGTCAATCCCGAGCGCCAAATCTGGCACTGTTTTGGGTGTTCAAAAGGAGGGGACATTTACTCCTTTCTCATGGAATACGAGCGGCTCGAATTTCCCGAAGCTCTTCGTATGCTGGCCAAACGTACAGGTATTGCGCTGCCGGAAAGGCCTTCGCAAATAGCCAAAAGCTCCAAAAAAGAAAAAATCTATCAGATCAACAATCTCGCCCGGGAATTTTATCATTATGTCCTGACCAAGCATAGCGCCGGAGAAAAAGCGCGAATATATCTTGAAGAAAGGGGAGTAACTCCCAAAATTATTCAGACCTTCATGCTTGGTTTTGCGCCTTTTACAGGAAACGCGCTTACAAAATATCTCATCGAAAAAAAGCTCTTTCCCCGACAGGATCTTATCGACGCCGGTTTGGCAATACAATACACGGAAAGAGTACGGGATTTTTTCCGGGGAAGGCTCATTTTCCCCCTCGTTGATCATCGCGATAATGTTGTTGGTTTCTCCGGACGGGTATTAGATAAAAATGCGACTACGGCAAAATATATCAATACACGTGAGACTTTGGCTTATCACAAAGGCGATCATGTGTTTGGCTTGAATATCACCAAAGATGCGATCCGTAAAGCCAATCAAGTGATTGTTTGCGAAGGCGAGTTCGATGTGATTTCTTGCTTCCATAATGGGATATCCAATGTAGTCGGAGTCAAAGGAACTGCTCTTACCGAAAATCAGGTAAATCTGCTCGCCAGGTACGCCGCCAAAATCACTTTCTGTTTCGATGGAGATAAAGCAGGGCAGGAAGCGATCAAAAGAAGTCTTTTGGTTGTCGAAAAGAAAGGGCTTATGCCCACAGTTATAGAAATTACAGGAGGGAAAGACCCCGACGAAGCGCTGCGTCTTGAGCCGGGTCTCTTCAAAAAAGCAGTCCGCGAAGATACCGGCGTATATGATTACTTACTCGCCAAAGCTGTCGCCGCGGCCGATCCGGAAACAGCGCAAGGAAAAAAACAAATTGCTGACGAATTGCTTCCTTTGATAGCGGGCATTAAAAACGAAATTATCAAAGAACATTATTTGCGAAAGATTGCAAGCCTCCTTGAGACGTCATATGATTCAATTATGAAAGAAGCCCAACATCAGACTATAAAAGAGCAGAAAGTAGCTGTAAATACGATATCCGCAATCAAGCGGCCAAAAGAAGAAGTTATGGAAGAATATTTATTGTCCTTAATTATCCAAAGTGACGACCCCAAAGCAATTACCCGAATTGCCTCGGCTCGTCTTTCGGGTTATCTACCCAAAGAACGAGCTTGCCAAAAAATTTTACATCACCTGTTAGACCATTTTGCGATAGGAGATACCTTTGATGGCCAAAAATTCACTCACTCACTCCCAACGGAATTGATCACCAGCTATGATACCTCGCTTCTGTACCCCTTGTCTCATTTTGAAGACAGGCAAAAGCTTTTATCAGAAGTTGAAAAAGCAGCTGCGAGTCTCAGGACAAGTTACATCCATCAAAAAATGAAGCAAATTGCCAAGGAAATAAAAGCAAAAGAACAGGAAGGGCTTGAAAAAGAAATAAATGAATTGAAGAAAGAATACTCCCTCCTCGCCTCCCAAAAATCACAATCCAATTTTCCCCTCGCTTGAAATATTTTTGTAATATCTGTTAGGATAAGGATATCGTGCCGGGTGTAATAATATATTTGGCAGGATCTATATAAAAAATATGTCTACAGAGAGCATAGGGAGGTTTGAAGAAACCAAGTTGAGTAATATATTTAACAGAGAGCTCCAGGATTGGGCAATTAAAATGCCTCACGATCTTCTTATTGGTGATTTTTTGCTTTACAATAAAAAGATTTGCAAATTAGAGGAGGTTAATGATTATTGGAAAGACAAAAAAATGGA
>JAHIGH010000036.1 GCA_018900295.1 Patescibacteria group bacterium
GTATTCCCTTATCCAAAAATTTAATATTCGTGACCAGCAAATCATCTCCCACAATTTGTTTGGTCTTTCCGATTCTTGCGGTCAACAATTGCCACCCATCCCAATCACCCTGATCAAGACAATCCTCAAGTGAAACAATTGGATATTTATTTATCAAATCACTTATCCACTCAACCATTTCTTCAGATGTCAAACTCTTACCTTCTTTTCTAAGGACATACTTATTATTTTGAAAAAACTCCGAAGCTGCGGCATCAATTCCTAATACAATATCCTTTCCCATCGAATACCCGGCATTTGCAACAGCCTCAGCAATTAATTCGAATGGTTCTGAATTTCCACCCTTCACCTGTGGCGCGTAACCCCCCTCGTCTCCTACGGTTGTGTCGTATCCCTTCTCTTTAATAATTTTGCCCAGATGATGAAATACCTCAGCTCCCCATCGCAATGCTTCAGAAAATGAACCGGCCCCGACTGGAAGGATCATGTACTCCTGAATATCTGTTGAAAAATTAGCATGTTTCCCTCCGTTAATAATATTCATCATCGGAACCGGCAATAAATATGAATGCTTTCCCTTTATTCCAGCAATATAAGCAAAAAGGGGGTTATGCATTGTTTTCGCCGCTGCCTTTGCGCATGCGAGAGATACTGAAAGTATAGCGTTAGCGCCTAATTTTGCTTTATTCTCCGTTCCATCCAATTCGATCATTTTCTCATCGATTTTTTCCTGATCCTCGCTGTCTATACCAACAATTGTTTTTGCGATTACGCTATTAACATTTTCAACAGCTTTCAAAACCCCTGCTCCTAAATATTTCTTTGGATCACCGTCGCGAAGCTCCACAGCTTCATTTATTCCGGTTGACGCTCCTGAAGGAACTGCTGCGCGCCCGATTATTCCATTTTCCAATTCAACATCGCATTCAACCGTTGGATTACCTCGTGAATCCAATATCTGCCGGCCATGAATTTTCTTTATAAACATGTCTAAATTCTAGTCAAAAAAAGGAAAACTTACAAGGGTTAAAAAAGTAACTGCTCACCGAAATCCTCCCTAACCCTCCTTTAAAAAAAGGAGGAGATTCCTCCCTTTATTAAAGGGAGGCTGGGAGGGATTTTATTACATTGGCTATACTCATGTCCAGTGAGCAGTTACTTAAAAAAACGAAAAAACAATTGCAATAATTAATAAAGCAATCAATATATTGGACAATCCGGCGATACTCAAAATCCCAAAAACCGATAAAAGCCATATAACCAAAATAATAGTTACGATTTTCCTGAAAACACCCGGAAGAAGATTGATCAGCCAAACAATAATTATCAAAATGAGTAAATTATGCAATGTAAAAGAATGGTTGAGCATTGGTAAAAGAATAGAACTTAAAATAGGTATATGAATCAAACCTAACAACCAAAAAATAACAAGAAAAATCAAAGCGAGCTTAATCATATTGTATTCCTATTTTTAGTATAACATTTCTATTTCTTTTTTAAACTGATTTGCCCTATCCTTATAATTTTTAAATATCCCAAAACTCGCGCTCGCCGGAGAAAGTAAACAAATCTTACCGCTTGATGTTTCTTCAAACGCAAAAATCATTGCTTCATGCATTGAAGACACATCATATTTTTTTATTTGCTTGTCCCCGCCGGCCTCGATAACCGCCCGCCAAATACGATCTCCTGATGGCGGAAAAAGAATCATAGTCCTTACGCTGCTTTTTGCCAAATATTTTCCAAGCCCAGTATAATCAATTCCCCGTTCATGACCGCCTGCGATAAGTGTTTCAACTTTATCTGAAAATGTTTCGATAGCCTCAATCGTCGCCTCGGGAACTGTAGACAACGAATCGTTGTAAAAAAACACGCCTCCCTTTTCTCCAATATACTCCAGACGATCCGGCAATCCGGAAAAAGTACGAAGAACTGAAATAATTGCTTTTGTGGGAACGCCCGCAAGCTTTACTGCCATAACCGCCGCGCAAACGTTCTCAAAATTATGCTTACCGCGCAATCGGATGTCTGATATTTTTATAATTTTTTCGTCTTGTCCCTGTATTCGCACTTTTATCAAATCATTAAAAACAAAACACGCATTGTCAGTTTCGCGCTCTCTGGACGCATAATATATTTTTCCCGGCGTTAGTATGTCCGATTCGTTAGCCGCGGGATAATCTCTGTTAATAATCGCGAAATCATTCGGGGTTTGATATTTAAGTATATTCCGCTTTGCATCTACGTATCGCGCAATATTTTTATGATAATCTAAATGATCAGATGTTATCATAAGAAGCACTGCGATATGGGGGACTCCTTGCCCTTCCGGCTTGTCCACCGGAGCCTTGGCGAAGTTGGAAGCTTTATGCGAAGGAGGGTTTTTAATATCCTGTAACTGAAAACTTGATAATTCCAATACTATCCATGATTCGTCATTTAATTTATCTAAAAAATTAATAGGCGGCTCTCCGATATTGCCGCCTAAATAAACATCTTTTTCTGCATTTTTCAACATTTCATAAATAAGCGTACAGGTTGTACTTTTCCCTTTTGTTCCTGTAACCCCGATAATTTTACCTTTACAATTAGCAAAAAATATATTAGTTACGGTTGTATACGGTATCGTAACGAGATCAGGAGGAACACCGGGGGACTTTATGGCCAAATCATAGCCTGATTGTTTGTCCAAATAATTTTCCCCATCCTTTTTATCAGCAATACCGATCTGGGCATTGGGACAATATTTTTTTAAAAAA
>JAHIGH010000001.1 GCA_018900295.1 Patescibacteria group bacterium
GCGAGTTGCAGGACATCATCCATGTGCGAGACAAATTTAAATTTCAGGTCTTCAAGGACTTCCCTGGGTACATCTTCCAAATCTTTCTTGTTCTCAAGCGGCAGGAGGATTGTTTTGAGTCCGGCGCGGTGAGCAGCGATGACTTTTTCTTTTATTCCGCCAATTTCCAGGACTCTTCCGCGAAGTGTCACTTCTCCTGTCATACCGATTTTTCTGTTGACGGGTATTTTGGTTAGCGCCGAAACAATTGCTGTAGTAATCGCGATACCGGCTGAGGGGCCGTCTTTGGGCACTGCTCCTTCCGGAACATGTACATGTACATCAACTTTTTGGTAAAACTTTTCATTGAGACCAATTTTGGCCGCGCGGGAGCGTATATAGGACATAGCTGCCTGGCATGACTCTTTCATGACATCTCCGAGTTGTCCTGTGAGAATTAATTGTCCTTTTCCCGGCATGAGAGCTACTTCGATAAAAAGAATATCTCCACCTGCTTCAGTCCACGCAAGGCCCGTTGACATGCCAATCGTGTCTTCTTTCTCGATCATTGTAGCGGTAAATTTAATCGGGCCCAAATATGTGGGAATGTCCGCTGTTTTAACAACTATTTTTTGTTTTTCGCCTTCGGCTACTCTTTTGGCAACTTTACGAAAAACTGTCGCGATTTTTCTTTCCAGATTACGAACCCCCGCTTCGCGTGTATAATGATGGGCTATAAATTTGATTGCTTCATTGGCTAACTCAACATTTTCTTCTTTCAAGCCATGATTTTCTAATTGTTTCTTCAGCAGGAAATCCCGGGCGATTTTGAACTTCTCATCATGCGTATATCCGGTAAAATGAATTATCTCCAAACGGTCACGGAGCGCCGGCGGGACAGTATCCAGGACATTGGCTGTGGTGATGAACATAACATTGGATAAATCGAAAGGAACTTCTAAATAATGATCCGAGAACTGGGAATTTTGTTCGGGATCCAGCGCTTCGAGCAAGGCAGACGAGGGATCACCGCGAAAATCAGAACCGACTTTGTCAATTTCATCAAGCATGAAGACCGGATTTTTTGTATCACTGTCTTTTATGCCTTGGATTATGCGTCCCGGGAGCGCACCAACGTACGTCCGCCTATGCCCCCGAATTTCCGCTTCGTCCCGTATACCGCCAAGTGAAACCCTGACGAATTTCCGACCGAGCGCGCGGGCAATTGATTTACCTATAGATGTCTTGCCTACTCCGGGAGGTCCGGCAAAACATAGAATCGGACCTTTCATTTTTCCTGCCAATTTGTGGACAGCCAGGTATTCAATAATACGTTCTTTTGCTTTATTAAGTCCGTAATGGTCTTCGTCGAGAATTTTTTCTGCTATTTTGATGACACTGTTATCTTTGCTTTCTTTACCCCATGGCAAACTAACTAAGAGATCGAGATAATTGCGGATATAACCTGCCTCGGGATTGAATTGATTCATGTTCTGGAGTTTACTTACTTCCTTCCTGGCTTTTTCCTCTACCTCTTCCGGCATTTTGGCATCTTTTATTTTGTGGAGATAAGTTTTTATTTCAGAATGCTCTTCTTTTTCACCCAATTCTTCTTCTATAGTTCTCAGTCTTTCGCGAAGCATTGCTTCCCGCGCTCCTTTTTCGAACCGTTCCTGAGTTTTGGAGGCGATACGCCTTTCAAGCTCGAGGATCTTAACTTCTTTAGCGAGTAATTCCGTGAGTTTTTGCAGTCTTTGCTTTACATCTGTCATCTCCAAAAGCTCCTGGCGTTCCTGTGGCCTCAGGTCAAGCGCTGAGGCAATAAGATCGGAGAGTTCGGAAGGAGAATTTTCAGACATGATATTCATAAATAACAAGAAGTCCGCGGATTTGCCGAAATTCATTGCCTTGCGAAATTCACCGGTCAGGTGATTGCATAACGCGAGAATTTCTTCATTATTTTCCAGTATTTCCGGTATTTCGATTACTTTTGCCATGAAATAAGCATCGTGTTGTTCGTAGGAAAGAATTTTTACCCTGGAGAGTCCTCTGACTTGCGCGTTTATCTCGCCATCTGTACGTATCATCCTTTCAATCCGTGATATCGTACCTACTGAAAATAGATCTTCAGGAGTCGGATCATTGAGCCTGGAATTTTTTTGAAGTACAAAGCAGACAATCCTTTCCTGCTTAAATGCCGATTCAAGCGCGCTAAGACTTTTGGGGCGGCCAAATGTGAGCACCGAATCGGTGCTTGGGAAAATAATTCCATCTCTTATAGGTATAATCGGTACAATTTTTTCCATACTATTTTTAATTTTATTTTTATGCGTCTTAGCAATCTAGCATATCGTCTGCTAGTTGTCAAGCGAGGTATCTTTCCTCCTCTGTATATGTACTTTATAACAAAATGGGTGATATGTAAAGACTAGTTTTATTATGCTATAATCTAAATATTATGACTGAAGAGAAGAAAAAACAACAAAAATTTGCTAATTTTGTTGAAAAGATAAGAGTGGAATTTAAGAAAAACTATAATGATCTCCGCAAGTTTCCAAAAATGAGCATGCATGATTGGAAATAAAAATGAGTATTACTGTTGTGATCGGTTCTCAGTGGGGGGATGAGGGGAAGGGAAAAATAATTGACGTTCTTTCTTTGATGGCTGACTTCGTTGTCCGGTTTCATGGTGGAAATAACGCCGGACATACTGTTGTCAACCAGTACGGTAAATTCCCCTTGCATCTAATACCTTGCGGAATTTTTGCTAAAAAAGTAAAGGTGTGTATCACCAATGGCGTTGTACTGGATTTGGAAGTGTTGGTCGCGGAAATTGAACTATTGAAAAAAGCTGGTTTTACGCTTGAAGGCCGGCTTTTTATTTCACCCCGGTGTCACATGATTCTCCCCTATCACAAAATTCTCGACAAATTGTATGAAGAAGCAAAAGGGAAAGCAAAGACAGGGACAACAGGGCGTGGAATTGGGCATGTGTACGCGGACAAAGTAAGTTATAACGGCATCAGGCTTTTTGATTTGCTAAACACCGCACAATTTGGCGAAAAACTTACAATACAGCTAAATATAAAAAATAAAATTATCCAGGCCTTGGGAGGAGAACCTATTGATAAAAAAGAGGTGGAGGAAACATTTCTTGAATATTTCCAAAAATTGGAGCCCTATATTAAAGAGCCGTATCCCCTGCTCCTGCAGGCAATTAAAGAAAACCGGTCTATTCTTTTTGAAGGGGCACACGGAGTATTTTTGGACAATGATTGGGGCACATATCCTTTTGTAACAGCGTCAACTGTGCTGTCAGGCGGCATCAACGCGTCATCGGGAATACCGGCGAAAGAAATAAAAGAGGTTGTCGGAGTTGTAAAAGCATATACCACGCGGGTTGGCACAGGCTCATTTCCTACTGAATTGTTCGATGATGATGGTGAAGCACTTAGAAAAGAAGGAAATGAATTCGGTACAACAACAGGGCGAGCACGCAGGTGCGGATGGTTTGACGCGGAGCTGGTGCGCTTTGCTGTGCAGATAAACGGATTTACGAAGCTGGCGCTTACCAAGCTTGACGTGCTTGATACTTTTTCGGAGATTAAACTTTGCACGGGGTATGAGTTGAATAATAAAAGAGTAAACTATTATGACGGGGATGCTGTCTTTCTGGAAAAAATTAAACCTGTATATAAAACTATGAAGGGCTGGAAACGGTCGACCAGGGGTATTACTGATTTTGAAAAATTGCCGCTTCAGGCAAAGCAGTATATAAAAGAGGTTGAGAAACAAGTGGGCGCCCCAGTTGCCTACATCTCCACCGGCCCAGCAAGGGAGGAATTAATCGTTCGATAAATTGACAATAGGATACATTATGGCTATACTTTGGATACTATGAATACCACTACAATCCATATTAAAACAGATATCAAAACACGAGACGATGCCAAGAAAATAGCAGAGAACTTTGGCTTTAGTCTTACTTCGTTGGTAAACGCGCTCCTGAAGCAAATTGCCAGGACAAAGCGCCTTACCCTTGAGATGGACGAGAAACCAACGCCATATATGATCGAATCGCTGAAAAAATCAGAAGAGGATGTCAAGGCAGGCAGAGTGATCTCATTTGAATCAGGGCAAGAAGCGCTTGA
>JAHIGH010000037.1 GCA_018900295.1 Patescibacteria group bacterium
CGTTGGAATTCCATTTGTTGTCAGCGGATTGTCTATAATCGCCGCAGTCGGGGTCTCTATGGGAGTCGGGATACTTTTCGGAATTTATCCTGCAAAAAGAGCCGCAAGTCTTTCTCCAATTGACGCGCTGAAATACGAATAATTTTGCTGGCACTGTGGACTATGTGGGAACTTTTTATGGAAAGATAAATTGCCAATTTTTAACTAGGTAGTATTTCAAGTATAATTTTAAAATATAATTTCATCAATTTATCATACTCTGACTGAACTTCTTTTAAATACCTTCCTACTTCTTTAATTGTAAATGGTGAATGGTCAAAGTCATTTTTTTCCTTGTCAAAAATAGTCCTATGATAAGAAAGACTCCATTTATACTCGTTACCATAACCGAGGAAATAGTTTGAATGCACTAGAGGATTTCTTGTGTCTTTAATAAGCTTTTCTAGAGAATTTATTATTTTGTGAATCTTTTCATTGCCGACTAGTGTCATTACGCTTTCACTAATTTTTAACGAAGTTTTAGTTTCTTTGTTAATTATATTTACTTCACCAATGTATATTTTTTTTAACCAATATAACTTTTTACCCATTGTTTGGGTGCTTATAACTCTATAATATTCTTTTATTCCATCGCCCGTGGGATTAAATACATGAAAATAAAATATCATGTTCAAAATATTATGATCAATCTGATTTAAAACGATAATTATTTTTCCAAGATATGCAGCCAGTATAAAAGAGTATATTTTATGTAGAATTCTTCTCAAGGGGTTTATAAATTTTATTAGTCTAGTTTTTATTGAGATTTTATTAGTCATTTTTTATCTTTAAAAAGATTGCACTAGATTAATTTTTCCATGAGCTTTTTAACAGTAAAACAAGTAAATGATATCTCCTTATTCAAGAAACCTACCTCGACATAACTTATGGAAAGCATCAAATGAATCTATAAATTCCATTGAAAGTCTATTAATCCTATCTTCAGCGAGACTGTAACGTTCGATACCTTCCTGAGACATTTGCCACTCCGGGGGAATAAAATAATAAACTTCATCGTCTTGACGTTCTTTATCTATAAAAGTACTTGTATTTAACTCATCTACTAATTTTTCTAAGGCCTGATCCATTGCTAGCTTTTGTTTT
This sequence comes from Patescibacteria group bacterium, assembly GCA_018900295.1. Classification (GTDB taxonomy): domain Bacteria; phylum Patescibacteriota; class Microgenomatia; order Levybacterales; family UBA12049; genus JAHIGH01. Next base: position 1,144 of record JAHIGH010000037.1, read on the forward strand.
TGTAATTTTTTATTATGAAAGGATAGCTCAACAGGATTGCTGTAAATATCGAACAGATACCTACCCATTGCATCTCTTAGAGAAGATGAATGTCGATTTGTAAAGCGTCCATGTCTGGCTGCCAGACGGACTGATTCCGGAATCATTTTTAATATCTGCCTGTAGAGAAATAAATCTATAGTGTTATACCGATCATTATTTGGATCATTTTTTTGAGCGTAGGTGATCATATTTGAAATTTTAGAATCACCATGTTCTATTTCCTTTAATGCATCTAGATAACTACATCTAAACGCTTGCATTTTCCTAGCTACCTCTTCACCAATTTCTTTCCATTTTTTAAGTTCATCTACTGAAAAAGTTTCTTCATCATTATCTATGTATTTTCCATGAGTCTGACACATCCAAATTCCGTTATCTAAGCTTATTATCTCTTCGTGTGTCATTTCAGGAGGAGGAATCCGTCTAGCACCAGGACCACCTGAAGCAGAATAAACATGTGCAGCAACACCTGTATTACTTTTTTCAGAATTATTATTTTCTTTACTAGGACCAGCTGTCGCTTGTCCGCAACCCAGGTAGCAGCACTTATAGCCTGCGCGTTCTGCAAGTCTTGTCTTTATATCTGGCGAAAAATCATTAGCTCTTGGCATATGTTCTTTAAAACTAGACTGTCAATCGGTTAAATACCGTATATTACTTTTTAAACTTGTATTTTTTTTATAAAAAAAGCGAATGGAATAAAAATAATCAAAGAAATTCCAAGAGGAGGAAGCATATACAAGATAATGCCGTAAATGTTAAAAATAAATGAAAGGCTACTATTTAGTAAATCAACAACGAACGGTACTATCCAAATGTACATTATCAGAATTAAACTTCCCCATATTAAATTTTTAGTATCTCTATATAATCTCCAGTCTCCTAATTTTCTTACGATCAAATAATGTAGAAATCGATAAAATTTAATCCAATATAATAAAGCACCAAGTGTTATAAAGACTAATGCGCTATAAACCGCACGTTCAAAAAAGCCAGGCGTAGAAATTGGTTCTATTTTTTGCCAAATAAAATTCTTACCAAGGTAAAAATGCCAAAGTAATAATGCCAAAGCGAAAATAATAGTAAAGATTGCCGAAGATACAATTTCTTTTTTTTGCTTTAATAGTACCTTTTTATACCACAACATATAAAATAATTACGTCTCAATTTGAACATTTAGCACTTATTTGTTATTTACCATGCTGCCTTTCTCCTTCTATACTCGGTCTCCAGGAAACGATCAAGTTCGTCCAATGTCGTGAGCTTTTCTTTTGAGACTACTTCAATTGTTGCGACAATAAGTTTATGGGTCAACCATTCAAAAGAAGACAATTCCTTTTTATCAACGGTTCTTTCAGCATCGTGAACAATATTGTTCCTAATTTTGTACCACCTGTGTAAGTTCCAATAAGCAGAGCAGGCGCCGGGAAGATTTAATTTTTTAACATTAGCCTCATATTCTTTAGTTGTGTTGGCTGCCACCTTCCATTTGGTTTACGTTCGCACCTGTCCTTTATTCCCACATGAGATGTTTTATTTTTTCCAATTCTCTCGAATATGATACCTGATCCAGAACAAAATTTCTATAATCATGCGCTCTTTCCACATCGGGGGTGGAATAGCCCTCACAGAAAATTTTTACATTCCAAGTTACTTATAATGATCGTTAATATCAATAATTTCTATTTCCTTAGAAGATGTAAATATAAATATTGCTCTATATTTTCTATCAATTCTAAACGAATAGATTTTTA
>JAHIGH010000002.1 GCA_018900295.1 Patescibacteria group bacterium
AGACGAACAAATCCTGACCCGTAATTTCACATACAATGGCACAGCTTCATCAATAACGCCGGAGGTATCACTCATGATTTCACCTGACGTAAATAATAGTTCCTCTTCGGCCAATCAGCCATGAAAGAAAAAGCCTATAAATTAGTAAAATTCCTGATCGGCTGGCCATTATCTATAGTTGCCTTATATTTTATTTGGCAAATAATTTCCCCCCGTTCGCAAAATTTACTTACTGACCTAAAAAATATAAAACTCTCTTTGCTTGCAGCAGGTATTATCTGTTTTATTCTCTTTTATTTCCTGCGCGGATTTATCTGGCACCGCCTGTTAAAAGAATACGCGTATCAAATTCCCTTAAAACAAACAAACTACCTGTGGGCTATTTCTGAATTAAAGAGATATATCCCGGGCAACATCTGGTCTATTTTAGGAAGGACTATACTTTTTTCTCAAAAAGGAGTAAAAAAAAGAGATTCAGGTATTCTTCTTATAATTGAAGCCCAAATATTCATAATCAGTTGTACTATTACCTCTCTCTTATCAATACCATTTTTTCTTTCCTTTTTCTTACCGCACATTCCTTTTCAACCGTTTATTGTAGGAATAATTATTTTCACTGTCATTTGCCTGTCACTGCTATATATTTACAATCGTAACTTCCGAAAAAAAATACCGTTCATTCCCAAATTCCATCCCAAAAATACTGCGTTTCTAATATTCATAAGTACTATTAGCTTGCTTTTTTTCGGCCTTGGTAATTATTTCGCTATCTCTTCTGTGATATTCCTGCACCCTCAATTACTTCCGCAATTAATGGGCTTTTTCTGCCTTACTATTATGTTAGGATATTTATCCTTCATCACGCCGGCAGGAATGGGAATACGCGAAGGCATACTGACAATTGGCTTATCAAAAATATCCGGATTAAGCGCTTCTGCTTTTGCTTCCTTATTCGCGAGAATTATTTTAATCTTTGCGGAACTTATTTTCATAATTATTTCGTTTTTATGGACAAAGATTAATAACAAAAAATTACTGCAAATCGAAAAATGGATTACTTATCATCCGCACGAAACAATACTTTTCTGTTTATTTCTTACCTATGTTCTTTACTTCACAATAACAAGCTTCCTGCGTTACGACAATTTTTATACGGGGAGATTCGACCTTGGCAATATGGTTCAGACAGTTTGGAATACCTCTCATGGAAGAATTTTCATTTTAACAGATCCCAACGGAACCAATATTCTGTCAAGACTTGCTTTCCATGCCGATTTCATTCTTATCCTCTTAACTCCCTTCTATTTTATATGGTCCAATCCGAAAATCCTACTGCTCATACAATCAATAATAGTCGGCGCCGGTTCTTTTTTCATTTTTTTGATAGCCAAAGATATCTTAAAAAATAAGAACCTTGCTCTTGTATTTTCATTTACATTCTTGATAAATCCGGGCATACAACGGGCTAATTTATACGACTTCCACGCGGTAACTTTGGCAATATTCTTTTTATTAGGTGCGTACTATTTTTATCTCAAAAAAAAATATATTTACTTCTCAATTTTTGCCATATTGGCTGCTCTGACCAAGGAAGAAATCTGGCTGATAACTGGACTTTTTGGACTATTTATTTTTCTTTTTCACAAAAAAAAGGTTTTTGGTACTGCCATTTTCCTCATTTCGGTCTCAATATTTACTATCCTCATTTGGTACGCAATTCCACATGCTTTAGGTTCTCAGCACTTCGCTCTTTCCTATTATTCTGAATTTGGTAATTCACCTCTCGAAATAATAAAAACAATTATTTTTTCCCCGCTTAAGACTATCGGGACAATTCTCGCGCCGGAACATTTAAATTATCTCTGCCAGCTTTTTCTTCCGGTTGGCTTCCTGTCACTCTTAGCGCCGCTATATCTGGTTTTTGCTGCGCCCGACTTGCTTATCAATCTTCTTAGCAATAATTCACAACTTCATCAAATCTATTACCAATACACAGCGGCAATCAATCCCTTTATTTTTGTAGCGGCAATCATGGGCGTAGCTTTTCTAAAAAAAATAACGAAACTCCCGGCAGTATTTTTCATGATCTATTTACTGATAATTTCTCTACTAAGCGCGTATCTTTTTGGACCATTGCCTGGTGCAAAAGGATCAAATTTAGATATGTACACACGCCAACTTGATGAAAGAAATTTTATCGACAAATATTTATCCGGCATTCCAAAACACTTAAGCGTGGCATCGACCAACAATGCGGGATCTCATTTGTCGGAGCGGCAACAAATTTATACCGTTCCAAATGGTATTGAAAAAGCAGACATCGTTGTTTTTCTACTGACGAATTCTAGAGCATTGATTTCAGAGGAACAAATGATAGAAAAATTAAAACAAAATGATAAATATTCACTTATATTGGAAAAGAATAAATTTGTTGTTTTCAAAAAAATCTAAATCATCTATACCACTCCGCAATCATTTTGCAAGAATTTGGTATATACCTACCGTAGCTTTGCCTCTTCGCCTTATGGGCTTTGAAGGCACAAGTCAAAGTGTCGCCGTGCCCTTCCGTAGCTTTAGCGGAGGAGGGTTAGGTATTATACTTTTTTGCAATTTGAAAGCAGAGGGGTATATAATAAAAGCATGCTGCAGGTACTGAAAGCCAATGGACAAAGGGAAGAATTTAATGAAGAAAAAGTCATGAGTTCTATCAAGCGGGCGCGAATACCCCAAAACCTGCAAAATCAAGTATTGGCTCATATAAAAAACATCATCTATGACGGCATCCCGACAGTCGAAATATATCAATCTATACTTG
>JAHIGH010000038.1 GCA_018900295.1 Patescibacteria group bacterium
GCGCAAATATACCACAAAAAAGGAATAGAGGCGACAATTATCGGTATAGATCCTGATCTTTACGCGTTAAAAAAGGCAGCCGATTCAATGCGAAATATCGATCATATTCACTTATTGTTGTTTCAAGGATACGGTCAGCACCTGGAGGAATTATTAAAAGGACATATCCCTTCTACCGGGGTTGACGTGGTAAGTATCCATGACGCAATACATGAAATTCCGGGAAAGGAAATAAAACGCGCGATATTTGCATCACAAGCAAAGATATTAAAACCGGGAGGCATACAAACGTATAACAGCTCATTCACAACAATAGGCAATGCCGATGCGGGCTTGAAATGGGGAAGATGGAAGATGGGAGCTTTTTCTTATTTTAATGAGAAAAGAAATAAGAGTATTACGGCGATGGAAGTTTTCAGCCCGGCTGAATATACCAAGATGATCATAGACAGCGGACTGAAGATCGTGCATGAAGCTATAAAAACAGTTGTTCTTTCACTTGACGCGCTCAAGGCTATTTCACGTTATCCTGAGTATGTGAACGGAATTTTCCGGGATATGGAGAATACGGCAAAATATACATTACTGGAAAAAAGTAATGCCCTTATCAGTGTCCTTGAGAAAGAGGGATTGACCGCGTTGCCAAGACAGTGGCATGAAATAGTCGCGCAGAAGCCAGCGTAAGACGTAAAAGGAAAATGAATTAGGACACGGCTTGGTTGAGGTATTCTTTGGGGGAGAGGCGGGCTATTTCGAGGCGGACAAACTTGTCGATATTTCCCACTTTACCGCTGATTTCGGAATTATTTAGAAGTTCTTCTACGGAGTAATAATTGGCCAGATTCATGATGTAGGTTTTGCCGAAATTCATGCCTCCGACTTCTTTTTTTGTATAATTTCCGGCGTTTTTGACTGCGAAACTGACAAGGAGAAGACCGTAACTTTTTATCCCCTTTGCCTGTAATGAGGCTATGAGGTAGCCTATGGGTTTTTGCGGATCGTCAATATCCAGTTTCTCGCTTCTTGTCGCGTTAACAGCCAAGGAGACTACGCCGCCTTTTGCAAGTGTATTACTACTATGCGTAATAAATTCCTGCAATCCCTTTCCTTTTGGTAAATGCCCGTATCCTTTTTTGTTGATTGTACTATTGTTCACTATCGGAACAAATGTTCCATGATAAATTTTTCCTATTAACTCCAAAATCTTGTTATATTGATGATATGCCAGCGGATTGATGACTTCCCTATTTCTTAATACGGGGTCTTTATAGACAATTGACAGATTCGTCTCTACTGCATCGCGCAAACTAAAATGGGTAAATATAATTACCAGCCCCTCTCCTTTTTTTCCAGCATCGTGAACTTTTTGTAAAGCTTGATTCTTATCGATAATAACGCGGGGAAGTAAGGGACGAATAAGGAATTCTGAAGCTGCCCTAAGATAGAGCGTCCACACAGGGATAGTTGCTATTTCCAACGAGATTGCTTCGTCGCCCACTTTCGTGGCGCTTCTCGCAATGACATGCCTATTCATCTTTTTTTGTAGCCGGCGCGAACTAAACCTGCAATTCCGATGATTCCCCCATCCAGGCCGCCGTCAATTGCAAGCGCCTGCCCGGTGATAAATGCAGCTTTGTTACCAGCCAGAAAAACAATAGCGTTGGCAATATCAGTTGCCGTACCAAGTCTGCCTGCAGGTGTCGCGTCTATGAGCACTTCTTTCATTTCACCACTTAAATCACTTGTCATGTCTGTTTCAACAAAGCCCGGCATCACAGCATTTACTCTGATATTTCTGCGGCCTAAATCAATGGCCGCGGAATGTGTCAATCCGACAATACCCGCTTTCGCGGCGGCATAATTGGCTTGGCCGGTATTTCCATAAAGACCAACAATACTACTCACATTGACTATTGATCCTCCCTCTCCTCTGGAAAAAGCGCCTATTGATTCCCTGATCATCAGATATGCCGCGCGAAGATTGGTATTTAAGACAATATCCCAATCAAAGGCAGAAATTGCATTAATAGGTTTGTCAATTTTGGCACCCGCATTATTTACCAGCACGTCAACTTTACCGAATGTGGTCTTGACGGTTTGAATTATTTTCTGGGGAACTTCCGGATCTGTTATGTCCCCGGGTATCCAAAGAGCCTGTGTGCCAAATTTTTTTAACTGGGAAACTACTTCTTTCGCGTTCGCTTCGCTTTGCTGACGGGAGGTTATCACTACTGCCTTTGCCCCCTCTTGAGCGAAGATCCGCGCTGTTTGAGAGCCTATTCCTTTCAGGCTACTCGCTCCTGTAATGATAATGACTTTTCCGCTAAAATCTTTAGACATTATTTAATTTTACTGAATGATGAGACTATAGCAATTTAAGAGATTGCTGTCAATAAATAAAAATACTAATCTACTACTATAGGCTTGCTATAATATGTAGGTTATGTTATAATTTTTTCATACGAAAGACGAATACGATTTAATTACATTAAAAAAGGAATTAGCAGGGATGGGTTATGAATTTAGTTATTTTCCAAAAATCGTCAGCACTATGAATATGATAGAAAAGTCCGCGCAAGAAGGAAAAAGTTCATTTATGGTTGTATTAACAGACCATCAAACCGGAGGTATTGGCAGAAAGGGAAGAAAATGGCTGGATGCGGCTGATAATTCGCTTATGTTTAGCGCTTTATTTCGTATTAAAGAATCCTCCATAGCTACATTTGCTGACTTAGTTTCCCTGACAATATGCGAAACATTGCGGAATATAACAGGGAATTTATCAATTCAAGTTAAATATCCAAACGACATAGTCTCTGATGATAAAAAGATCGGAGGGATCCTGGTGAAGAACATTTATGATGAAAAACTCAAATATTCAGGCACGAATTTGGGAATCGGACTTAATATCCATTATACTACTGATATGTTGAAAAAATTCGCAACAGATTATCCGGCAACATCCATAGATATCTGTACTTCTTCTTTTGTTAAAAGGCAAGATATTTTGACCGAACTGCTTAAGAGATTACGATATATGGGCACAGAAGCAGATGTGTTTGAAACAAATATTCAAACTCGTGAATTGTTCGATGAAAGGTGGCGACAGGCTTGCAGTATGATGAGAAAAAATGTATCTATTTTAAAGCAAGATATTGCCTTTGAAGAAGGAGTTGTGACTGATACCGGCATAGGAAGAGGCATAGAACTGCAAACGACTAAAGGGCGTAAGTGGTTTTCTTTGTTTGATACAGATATGAAAGCGAGGGTTGCTAATTGAGTTGACCCGCCTTCGCTTACCTCATGTTGTGGTCTACGTCCACACCCATGAGGAGCGCTACTGCGGGCAAGCAAATAAAAATATGCGCTTGAAAAAAATAATTGGAAAACATATTCCGCGAGTTACGCAATCTGATGTATATCCAAAGGCGGGAGAAGCTTCGGAAAAGCTAAAGGCGGTTATTCCTGTTTTCGGAGAAGAGATTATAAACGCCATAATTAAGTCAATTACTACAGGACAAGTGCGTCACGGAGAAATCGAGCTTGTCAGTCTCACAGATCCAAAGCAAATAGTGAAAGTGTCTTTCGATAATGCGGTTGGAAATAAAGATATAAAAGTCCAACTGAGCGGAGACTGGAAACTATCGCAAGATATATCTGTTGACAATCCATTGTTCTCGCCTGTAAATGGCATTGTCTATAGAAAACACCAACCAACTGATGAGAAGCCTATCGTGGAAGAGGGACAAATCATTGAACCGAACGGCGCGATTTGCGCTATTTCTCAAACTAAAAACAATATTTGGCATTTACAGTTACCTCCAGATAAATTCCCCTTGGGTGGAATTTTGACAAAATTTGTTGTCCCCGACGGAAAGGAAGTCAAAAAAGGAGAGGTCATTTGCTATATTAAGAAGGTTGAGTAAAATTTTCAATTTTCAATTTTCAATGAAATCCAAAATCTAAATGTTTAAAAAATTGAAAATTAATTTATGACTATAAAGAAATTGTTTATTGCCAATCGGGGAGAAATAGCTGTACGCGCTGCTTTGACTTGCGAGAAACGTAAAATAAAAGCAGTCATCCCTTATTCTTTTTCGGACAGTAACTCTCTCGCAACCAGGATGGCGGATAAAAATATAGATAACGGATGGGAACTTGCTGTCCTCGGAGGAACAACTGCTGAAGAAACATACGCAAATCAAAAAAAGATGCTTGGGGCGGCTTTGCTTCACAGATGTGACGGGATATTTTTAGGTTATGGATTTCTCGCGGAAAATGCCGAATTTGTAAAACAATGCGAAAAATCAGGGTTGAAAGTACTTGCGGCAAACTTCGATGCGATGGAAAAAGTCGGAAACAAAATTAAAGCGCGCGAGATCGCAAAAAAAATTAAAATAGGCGCATTTTCGACTATCCCTATCCTGGAAGGAACCGGAAACCTCCAAACATTTGAAGAATGCGCAAAAGCGGCAAAACAACTTGGATATCCTGTAATGATGAAAGATCCTGACACTGGGGGAGGTATGGGAAATATTATTGTAAATAATGAAGCGGAGCTCCAGCAAGCATATGCCACCCTGAGAATGAACAGGAATAATAAAGCACTTTTCCTGGAGAGATATATTACCAGGGCTGTCCATGTGGAGGTCCAGATAATCGCTGATACCCTGGGCAATGTCGTGTCGCTTGGAGAGCGTGATTGCACACTGCAACGAAGAAGCCAAAAATTAATTGAAGAATCCCCTTCACCGCATATTTCAAACGGGATGCGCAAGGTTCTTCAGTCCGCTGCTATCGCCTTTGCCAAACATGTCAATTATCGAAATGTCGGAACATGGGAATTTCTTATAGATATGGATAAAAAGGGAAGAAACGGCCGCGCGTGGTATTTTATGGAAGTAAATCCAAGAATTCAGGTAGAACACGGGGTTACTGAAGAGCAAACAGGAGTAGATATTATTGATAGTATGATAGATATTGCCGAGGGAAAAAAGCTTTCTTTTACTCAAAAACAAATCCAGCCAAAAGGACATACTATCGAGGTTCGTGTTTACGCGGAAAAACCTGAGGAAGGATTCCGTCAAAGCTTCGGACGACTACAGGTTCTCAACTATCCGTTAATCAGAGGGGTACGAATTGATAAGGGCTACGAGCAAGGCGATGATATGTCACCTTGGTTTGATCCGACCATCTGTAAGCTGATCGCCCACGGACAAACACGCGAGGAGACTATGCAAAAATTATTGTTGGCATTATCGCATTTGGATATTTTGGGCGTGCAGAATAATAGAAGTTTTTTGATGGAATTATTGAATACCGAGGAATTTAAAAGCGCAAAGGTAACTACTGCTTTTACCGAGAACTGGTGGCAAAAAGAATTACAGAAAAAAATTTATGCTATCAGAGGAATAGTCAACCGAGGGACATTCGCAATACAAAAAAGCTCCAAAATATTTAAACCACAACTACTTCCCCAGCAAATTTCTGTTCCAACCAGGAGATCTTCTGAACTTGTCTCTTATAGCGAGTATTATGACTTGCAAAAAAAGAAATCAGGGCAGGAATCCGCAGCGGAATTCGGTATCGTGGAACGTGACGGAATTCAATTTGTCCTTTATGAACTTGATGACAGATTCGCGGCGGGAACGCTGGGTGTCGCGGAAGGCATAGCTTTTGAGGACGCGTGCAGGCTCGCATATGCCAAACACTTACCGCTTGTAACAATCTCCCGATCCGGAGGCGCGAGACAACATGAGAATACGCTCTCACTCTTTCAAATGGGCGCGACTGTGCACGCGCTTAATAGATATCCATCGCTTTTCCATGTGAATATTTATTCGGGCGGAGTATACGGAGGCGTACCGGCGAGCTTCGCGGGTGTCGCTGATTTTCAAATAGGAGTTAACGCAAAAGAAACGAAAATCGGATTCACCGGGCCTTATATCGTAGCAAAAACTTTGGGAAAGCAGCCTAAAAATTTTAGCGCTGAGGACTCATACAAGGAATTACCTGAGGGAACACATACTGCGCTTCATGCTTTTCAGGTCAGAAATATAGACGTCCTATCTTCAAGCTTAGAGGAGGCTTCGGATAAAATTACTCATCTTTTACATATTTTAAAAATCTCATCAGCGATCACAGACCCCAGTAAGGTTTTCGCTACATATGAAAAAATCGGATTTTCACAAATGCATGGAACCGCGCAGAGATTTGACCGGCCGGGCGTAGGTGTTTTTGTTTGGCTTCGCAATAAAATCAGCGGGCTTTTGTGGAAGAGGCCTAAAAATGGCTCTAATGGCAAAACAAATTCTTATCCTGCATTATCAATTATTGAGCGGAGAAAAGTACTTATGCATGCAGACCGGCCAACTGCCGCAGACCTTATAGACAAAAATGCAAGGATTTTTGACGATGCTACCGCTCTAACATCAGTACTGCATATTGACGGAGCCGAGCAATTCCCTCCTATTATTGCCGCTGTAGCCCAGCTTAATAATACTCCTGTATTTGTTTTGGGACAACAGACGCAACGGGTTGTTGATGAAAAAACAGGGAAGAGGACAAAAGTTTATGATCCCCAAAAACCCGCGGATTGGGAATACTGTGAGCGTATGATTGGCTTTGCAAAAAAACTACAACTTCCTATTATTCTTATCGGAGACACAACCGGAGCAGATTGTTTGCCGGAGTCCGAAGACAGAAACCAGTCGCACAAGATCGCGCATATCATCAAAGACCTGGACCGCTATCCTTATCCTATTATCAGTATCAATATCGGCTTTAAGGGGAGCGGGGGCGGAGAGACATTTATCAGGCCATTTGATGCCGCAGCTGATTTTGAAAACGCATTAAGCTATGTGAGCGACCCGATGGTCCAATACTGGATTTTGACAGGAAGATGGATTGACAAAAATTCTACCCCGGACAAACAACAAGAATTGTCGAAATTTACCGAGCAACTGAGAGATTCAACAGCTGAAAGCAGGATGCAAACCCATCAGATTGACGCGATTATCAAGGAAGGTAAGGGCGGCGCGCATGTTGACCCTACAATTGTTGCGGATAATTTAAGAAGCTGGTTGAAGAAGCAATTATCACTACTTGAAAAGTATTCAACAGAGGAATTGCTTTCGAGACGACATGAACGGATTGAGAGTGTTGTTCGTACGGTTTCTGTTGAAAACAAGACGTAAGACGAATGACTTAAGACTAATGACTAATGACTAATGACTAATGACTAATGACTAAAAATAATAGACAATCTAATTTGGGAATGGGAGTATATTTGCCCGAAAAGGTGTTGGATAACGATGAACTTGAAAGACGACAAATCACTCTTCCAAGCGGAAAAAAACTTTTAGCAAAACAAATATTGGATAAAATCGGGGTTGAACGCCGTCATATAGCCGGAGATAAACAAACAGTTGCTGACATGGGATATGAGGCCGCTAAAACCTCTTTGCGAGGGTCAGGGCGGGTTGATTTGATTCTCACCTCTTCAAGCCATCCAACCTTGTTTCATGTTGCAGAGGAGATAAAGAAACGACTAGGCCTAAGAGTTCAAACAAACGAGATTGCCGCGTCGGCCGCCCAAGGCGGCCTCCTCGCAATGACAGAAGTGCTAGATATTCACGCGGCTTGTTCGGGGTCCGCGCTTCTATTCTCATATCTGCTGGAAAAACAAAACGAATTACAAGGGAAAAAGGTTCTGTTGGTCGCCACGGAAAAATTCAGCGACTCAATTGTTGACCTCCGGCACAGGGACGCGATGAAGCTTGATTCATCGCTCGGGCAGACTATTTTCGGCGACGGCGCGGCCGCTGTCTGTTTTACCGCCGGACAGGACATGGTCATTCATTATGCTTTGAACAAGGTTCTTCCCGACTTGAGCGGGAAAAAAGATCTGATTTTAATGGCTATGGGGGAGAATAAATTTATTGAACCATGTATTGTTCGTCCTGTTGCAACGTCTGAAAAACTTAAAGATTTTCCAAAAGGGTACTTCACGCAAAACGGTCCCCGGGTCTTTGAAGATGTACAAAATATAATTCCCGGGTTGATCCGCGAGGCAGTCGACAAAGCTGGATTTAAACCGACAGACATAGATTTGGTTGTGATACATTCGGGGAGTAAACGGGTGGTAGACGCGTTGAGGTTAAAACTTTCCCCTGATTTTGAAGTTTATTCGGATTACAAGGATGGAAATATGTCTTCGGTTTCTTTACTGTATTCATTTATTAAAGCTGTACAGGAGGGCAGAATAGGAAGTGGTAGTAAAGTTGTACTCTGCGGATTCGGCGCTGGCAGCCCTGACCTTTATTCATCTACGGTTGTGGTTGAGTTGAAGTAGATTACTTGCTAAAATAGCATATTATGATCCTACTTCGTCCCCCTTCGCTAAAGCTACGGAGGGACTACGAAAGGATCATGCCTCCGAAGCCTTATGAAGAAAAATATAGAATTTAGACAGACGATGATGTTAATAACTTTTATACAATTAAGAAAGGTGGGCGAAGGGGTATGAAACAGCTTGTTAGATATGAAGATTTTGCGAAGCTGGATTTACGGGTGGGGAAGGTTGTGGAGTGTGTACGCAAAGAAGATAGTAATAAGCTACTCCGGCTTACTGTAGATTTCGGGGCTGAGGGAATGCGCAATATATTGTCAGGCATATATCCCACGCATCAACCGGAGGATCTGTTGGGTAAGCAATTTATATTTGTAATAAACCTGGAACCGAGAAAGTTGATGGGCGAGGAATCGCAAGGGATGCTTCTTTGTACAGATGATGAGAAATTATTGCCACTGAAACCGAAATCAAAATCCGCTCCGGGAAC
>JAHIGH010000039.1 GCA_018900295.1 Patescibacteria group bacterium
CCTCTTCGCCTTATAGGCTTCGAAGGCACAAGTCAAAGTATCGCCGCGCCCTTCCGTAGCTTTAGCGGAGGAGGGTTGGGTATTATAAATTTGTATTTTGAAAGCAGAGGGGTATACAGTATATTTAAAAATTGAAAAAGGGTAGATTCTGGAAACTATTGTAAAAATTACTATGTTGTCAGCCTGCGTCGGCTGTTTTTAGGTGAGTTTTTTTTCAAAATTATTGATTAAGTTACTTGCTATAGGACTTTGCTTTGAAAGTATTTAATAATTTATTTCCATAGATCCACGTTTCATCTCCTGTTTGCTTAAATAGTCCGTCAATAAAATGAATATTCTCTCCAAATTTTTTCTTCATCCATTTTTATTGACATGACATGACGGGCTAGATCTATATGTGCGGAAAGAATAATTTTCATGATTATCGTGGTTTAATAGATAGATTTTTATAAAAGAATTTCTATACATTTTATTTCAAGCCTATAATTCGTATTATTTTTAGTTATTGACATTTATTCTAACTGTGCTATTCTTAATTTTAGTAAATCGGTAAAATTTATTTTCTGTATGAAGATAAGCATTATATTTAAAAGGGTGGTGCTTAGATTAATACTAATTTTATTGGGTATTTCAGGAGTTTTCAGTATCGGTTCAAATGTGGCTGAAGCTGGCATTCCTAGACCTCTTTCTGAATTAAGAAACGCCAAATTTGAATTTAAAGATCCAGTTAATTTAGATAATTTTATAGCCATCAAAAAAAAATACCAACTGAAACAAATAATATTAGAAAGTAAATTTAAATATAAAGATTCAGAAATTAATGATTTTTACGTAATAGATAATTTAAATAAAAGTAAAGACATAAAGGAAGATTATATAAAAAGCCGTAAGTCTTTCATTCTTGATATTGAGCGTTCCACTCAATTTTCTACAATTTCCGATGTTAAAGACATTGAGAATATTTTAATAAGCAAAGTTACCATAACAGGATCAAAAAATAATCTGGATAAAATTAAAAAAGACTTAGAAAAAAATAAGGCTAAGGTTGTAAGTTTTGAAGCGGAAGATTTTGATAAATTACAACCCAGGAAAAATCGTATACCAAAAGAAGCTCCTTCACCTAAAAAGGATGCAAATGTTGTTTCCTTAGCTACAGTATCAGATTCAATGATTCCAAAAAGCGGAACTTCATATTTTTATCCATCTTCTTATGGGGGAAGATATGTTCAGCAAAACATGAGGTGGCCTTCTGTAAGTTTTTCAAGTGAGCAAACCTACGAGCATGATGTTTTTCTTTATAACTATGATAGAAAAACCTATTTAGATGGAACAAGTACTGCATACCCTGGGTGTTATCCTAATGCTACCTATGCGGCTACAAATTGGCCTTCAGCCTCCAAACCATATCTTGATACACGATTTGCAGAAAGTCTGTCCGGCTGCGAGATAGATGAATTAGCGTATACTATTGGAGCTGCGCAAGCTGACGCATTGCAAGCAAATACAGATTATTACACCTACATCAGAACCGCGGATGGAAACGATACCTCTGATAAATTTAAACTTCAGGCGCAAATTGGTCATCGTACACCTGCCTCCTGTTACTCAACATGGTGCAGTTTTGGAGACCAATCTTATAACCTTGTTCCAGCTTGGAGTAGTACGGTACCAGGTACACAATCATGGGCATATGGTGAATCAGCTCCTACCGCTCCCAGTAATGTGTCGGTAACAGATCCAACCACCAATAGTCTAAGAGTGAACTTTACAGATAATGCCAATAATGAAACTAATATACTAATTGAGAGAAAAATTGGTACCGGTGGTAGCTGGGCTTCGTTGGGTGGTTTTGGTGCATTAAGCGGCACTGGTAATTGGTACCGGGTTAATACCTCGCTCTCTTCAAATACTACTTATTGTTATAAATTAAAAGCAATAAATAATGCCGGTAGTTCTGCTTATTCAAATGAGGCTTGCGGGACTACAACTACAAGTAGTTCGAGGAGTGAGGTAATAGTAGACGATACATCCAGCGGTTTTACAAAAGGAGGGAGTTATTGGCAAGAAGCAGGTATCGGATATAATTCCCATATGTTCTGGACGTACGTTAATGGTAGTGTTGTTGATAGTTGGGGAGAATGGCAGGCTAACCTAGTTGGAGGAAATTATGAGGTTTATGCTTTTATACCAAGCAATTATGCTACTACAGGAAATGCTCAGTATACAATATATTATAATGGCGGCTTTACAGTTAGGAGTATTAACCAAAACAATTATTATAATGTTTGGGTTTCTCTAGGGACTTATTCTTTTACATCAGGGACATCAAGAAGGGTACGGCTTACTGACGCTACGAGTGAAACGAACTACAATCTTATGGTTGGTTTTGATGCTGTTAAATTTACGCCACGATAATTAAATGCTAAAAAGGTTTTGTTTTCAACTTCTTTTGGTCGGTTTTGCGATTTTTTTTACACTTTCAGGTACTTGGTTAAAACAGATAGATGTCTATAAAACAAGTAAATCTGATTTGGCAAGCATTAAGTGCGGATGGCCGGTCATTTTTATGGAGCAAAATTTAAGCAGATATGATCCACCGGCTTCATACAAAGTAAGGTGCTCATTTTTTAGTTTAGAGAACCCCACTAAGTATTATTGGCAGTATTTTGTAATTAATATAATATTTTTTTACTTCCTTATATTGTTACTTTTTATGGTAAGTCGCAATTTTGGGCGCTTCAAACGAAAGGCTTGAATATATTTTCATGACAAATGGCGCATTTTCCAATACAACACTTCTTGATATGATGATGCCAAAAATTGACGGGATAGGAGTATTGAATGAAATCAGCAAAAATCCGTCGGTTATTAAGAACGGTCCGGTAATTCTTCTTTCAAATCTCGGGCAGGAGCATGTTGTTGAAGAAGCAATGAAAAAAGGAGCAGTCAGTTATTTGGTTAAGGCAGATATCACTCCGGATCAGCTTTTGAAGTCC
>JAHIGH010000040.1 GCA_018900295.1 Patescibacteria group bacterium
CAAATTTCCGTTTCTGCTTTTTAATTTTCTTATATACACGTTCTTATTTTACAAAAAAACAAGACGTACCCCAAACAGGCAAAATCAACCCTAATTTTGAAGCTAATTATTAATCAAGAAGTGGTCGTGGCGAAGTCAGGATAGGCCTTCACACTCACCCATTCTGTGCGCTATGGCGAATCTATTAAACTTTTTAGGCGGCGTTAGAACAAAAGTTTGCCGGTTTGTGTAAAAACCTTCAAAATAGTATAATTCTTCAGTATGGAACGATTACTTGGCCTTACAATATTATCTTTTTTTATAACGGCCATCCTGCTGGTTCCTTTCATTGATTTTCTTTATAAAATCAAACTCAAGAGGCAGAAGCAGGAAACCCGCGACATGTTCAATAAAAAGACTCCATGGTTTGATAAGTTTAATTCCTGGAAAGTTGGTACTCCTTTTGGGGGAGGATTATTAATTATCCTCGTTTCCTCGATACTAACTTTTTGGGCGTATGGAATACTCAATACTCAGGTTAAGATTGCGGAAGTTTTTGTTATATTTTTTACATTTATAAGCTTTGGCTTGCTTGGTTTTTATGATGACTTAAAGAAACTAATCAATAAAAGGGATGGTTTTTTTGGGTTACGCTTCCGGCAAAAATTTATTATTCAATGCGTACTCGCCTTAATAATTGCCGGTATTTTCTACTGGCAGCTTAATTATGATTTCATATTTATTCATGGTTTTGGAATTGTCAAAATCGGTATGCTTTTTATCCCTTTCGCTGCGATAGTGATAATTTCCTTCGCGAACGCTTTTAATATTACAGACGGTCTCGACGGACTGGCGTCAGGGCTTTTCCTTATTTGTCTTATCGCTTTCCTTGTTATCAATCAGCAGTTGGATCAACCCCTTGGTATTTTCATAGCGATCCTGCTTGGTTGCGTTACGGCGTTTCTATACTTCAATGTCTATAAAGCCAGGTTATGGCTTGGAGACGTTGGATCAATGTCCCTGGGTGCTATATTGGCAGTGATCGGATTACTGACAGGAAAAGTATTGGCACTCATGATTATCGGAGGAATATTCGTAGCTGAAGTAGGCTCTTCACTCATACAGATACTGGGAAAAAAATATTTAGGCAGGAAGATTTTTCCCGTGGCCCCTTTGCATTTATATCTGCAAAAAAGGGGATGGGAAGAGCCGAAAATAGTTATGCGCGCGTGGATTATCGGCATTTTTCTTGCAATTGTAGGTATATTTATCGCATTTATTTAAGGTTGGTATGAAAAAAGGTGATAAGCTTCTTCTTGGGATAGTAGTATTCCTTTCCCTATTTGGCTTACTCATGATCTACGACGCGTCATCTGTCCGTGCCTTTATAGATTATGGGGATAAGTATCATTTTTTGCGTGATCAGGCTGTTTGGGTAGTTTTGGGATTAATCACGCTTACTTTTTTCTCAATATTTGATTATCATAAATTATATTACTTTGCATTGCCGCTTTTGATAGTCGCGCTTGTCTCGCTATGTATGGTTTTTATTCCCGGAATTGGTGCGGGAGCAAAAGGAGCTAATCGTTGGATAGACTTACAATTTGTACGGATTCAACCGGCTGAATTTGTCAAGCTAACACTGGCGATTTATCTGGCAGCCTGGTTTTCTAATAAGGAAAAATCAAGATTTTTGGCGTTCTGTCTTTTAATGGGTACGGTCCTTATCCTTGTTCTCCTGGAGCCTGATTTGGGAACCGCTTCTATCATTCTTGCGCAGGCAGGGATAATATATTTCCTCTCGGGTGGTAACATAAAGCATCTTATTATATCTCTGCCTATAATAGGGCTGATCTGGGTTTTACTTATAAAGATCGAGCCGTATCGCGCTACGAGATTAATGAGTTTTATCAATTTAAATAAATCGTTGGATAATATTGACTATCATGTAAAACAAATTTTGATAGCGCTGGGCTCGGGTGGAATTTACGGTCTTGGCATAGGGAATTCCAGACAGAAATACGGATACCTCCCTGAAAGTATGACAG
>JAHIGH010000041.1 GCA_018900295.1 Patescibacteria group bacterium
GTCAAAACACCTCTGGCTGCTATTTCTTCACTTGCGTTGTGTTTTAAGACATCCTCACTCGTAAATGTTGCGAAATTTATTAGAAATCTTCTAAACCAAGAAAAAGACGAAAAGGAAGAAAAGAAGCAGCATAAAGAATAAAATTTCCCATGAAAAATAAAGATAATAATAACACCAACAATAGCGTAGGCAGTGGATTCTTATTGGGATTTATTCTTGGAATACTGGCTACTTTGCTTTTAACCACCAAAAAGGGGCGTGAAATACTCAAGGAACTACTGGATAAAGGCATACAAAAGATATCTGGTCTTGAGGAATCTCTTGAGAAAACAAAACAAGAAAAAATGCAGCCGGAGGAAGAAGGCGATTATATCAAGCAAGATCCTGGGGAGGTAAAAAAAGTGATTAATCATTTGTTAGCGGAAAAATTACCGGAAAAAGGAATACGCGAAGAAAAGTCAAAAAACGGACTATCATCTCACGCAGCAGCGCGCAGATTATTCTTTCGCAAATCCGCAAAAAAGAGTTTATAAATAAATTATACCAATAACCAATATCGTCCAAATAATTAATGCCGCGAGAAGTTGTTTATCGGAAAAAATGACTCTTTCAGGGCTCTCTCCTTCATGTTTCTCATAAATATCCTGCAGATACCGCATGAGACCATAGACAACCGGAATAATAGTCAACATCAACCATTTTTTCTGCAGAAAAATCACAATTGTAACAGGTAAGAACTCGCTTGATAAAGCCGGGCCTTTGGGATTTTCTAAAAATGTAAATAACGCGTAGGAAATAAAAGTAGAGGTCGCAAAAATTGACGCGTAGACATCCAATAAACTTTCTGAGTAATGAGAGAGTGTTTTGCGTGTTGCAGAAACTTGGGAAATTGTAAAAGAACGCAAAAGCGTTAACTCTGATTTCCTTTTCCCAACAACCAGAAAAAGCGACAGAGAGATGGTCGTTAATAAGAGCCAGGCGGAAATATGTGAACCGCTCACGATTTCTCCCGCATAAACGCGTAAAATATATCCGGCAGCAAGCGCCAAAATATCTATTATCATAAGTTGTTTTAAAAAAGCGGTATAAGATAGCTGGAGCAATAAATATCCCAGTGTAATTATAAAAAAAGCCGGATCTATTAAGAAACTGAATATTAATGAAAATAATCCTAATAATAATGCTAATATTCCGGCAGCTATAATAGAAATATTTCCCTGTGCCAGCGGCCTAAATTTCTTGAAGGGATGGAGTCTATCTTTTTTTATATCAAAAATATCATTAATAATATAAATCGCGGAGGATAGGCCGCAGAAAATAAAAAAGCCTAAAAATACTTTTTGAGATATTGGGAAGTTAAAAAGATTACCACCAAATGTTATGGCGGCAAAAACGGCAAGATTCTTCGTCCATTGCCGCGGACGAAGAAGTCTTAGATAATTACGAAGTAGTTTTATTAGATTCATTTTTGACAACAGTGTGCAAAAAAAATAGCGCACCAATTGTTACTACTAATAACATCATTATAGCAAAAATCTTACTACTACTCTGCAAGGTCAATGAAATTATTCCCAATACAGCAGAGATTACCCAGTAAAACAAGGCTATTTGCCGCTGGCTGTAGCCAAGACGCAAAAGCATATGGTGTAAATGTTTTTTGTCGCCTAAAAAGGGCTGCTGCTTTTGCAGAATCCTTCTAATTATTGTAAAAATCGCATCAACTGTTGGAATTCCCATGACAAGAATTGCGGTTGCCAATTTCGCGCCGGAAAGTATTGAAACAACTCCCAGGAGAAGATACAATGCGGTTGCGCCATAACCCGGAAATATTTTCGCGGGATAAAAATTATAAATTAAAAAACCCAATGCACAACCGGCAATAATAAATGATAGCTTCACGTCTATATAAGCTAGTTCTCCTGAAGAAATAAAACGCAAGCTTAAAATCCCAATTACAATTGCCGATATAGCAACTATTCCCGGCATTTGCCCGTCAATTCCCTTACTCCAATTCAACATATTCATAACCCAGATGAGCCAAATAACTGAGATAAAATCGGACAATAAAATAGTGACCGGCAATATCAATAAAGGTATTTTTATCGCGTCCAGATGGATAATTCCACCAAAGGGATTTGTTACAAACCGAATACTAACACCGCTAGCAACAACAATAATCGCAGTCAAAATATTGACAAGAAAACGCAAATATGGTGACACATCTTTTGATTTTGCATTTAATTTATCATCAATTATTCCTATTATCAGCGCCAGAAACGCGGCGAAAAAAACAGCAATTGTAATTTTGGTTATCGGCAAAACCAATAATCCCGTAATCAATGCGCCCAGAAAAAGCGGAATACCTCCGCCGCGAGGAATTATCTTTGTATGAATAATCGCAGGATGTTTGTGGGTTTTTGGATTATCAACCAGTCCAAAATATTTCATTAGCCTAATTGAGATGGCTGTCAGATATGTAGTTATACAAAATGATATTAGAAAAGGCAGTAAAACAAGAGAAGGAAAAAATGACATATTAAATAATTAATTGTATTGTTCGTATCACAAAAATAAATGATAGAACGCAAAGTAGTACGCTTGTAATATTTACTATACGTGATACAAGCGGCATTTTTTCATAAAGCCTCAATGAAATAAAAAAATTAAGTGAAAAAAATAATAATGTAATCAAAAAAGGAAGAAAAATTTCAATTTTTATCCCGAGGCGCTCTTCTCCCCAAGGCATTTGATTAAAAATAGGTAAAAGAGGAGGTAAGAATTTGTATAAAAGGGATACAAAAATTAAATGAAGCAGCAGAAAGCCGAGAGAAAAATAGGTGCTTAATTTAATAATTCTATCAGCGTTTACTTTTTTAAAAAGTCCTTTCATAAATATTGACGCCCTCCAAATTATATTTATCCATATACCCCCCTACACTAAATGGAATATTCGTCATATCTGAGAGAATAATTATATACTTTGGCCTGGTTCGTTTCAGATCATCAGTTGTTTCTTCTATTGCTTTTGCACTTTGACTTATATGATACTCAACCGTATATTTCCCCGGCGGCAAAGTATTGGATAATACATAGATTTGCGGATTATTTCCCCAAATGAAAATAACGTCATTGGGATTGGTATTGTTGGAAATAAACTGTGCTACCGCATAATCCCCAGGTACTCGTCTGTCAAAATACTCCTGATACTTTATGAGACTCCTTTTATTGGTTATAAATAATGCAAAATTCCGGTAATACTGAAAAGTTTTTCCTATTGTCTGTATACTTATTTTGAAAAAAACATTTACAGAGTACACTAGGATAAGCAGCAAACCGAGAATAACAATCCTTAATTTTTTAGCCTTTCGGTCAAATAATAATCCAAATAGCAATGCAGTACTTGGCAGCAAAACCAATAGGTAATGAGTCCATATTTGCCCGGAAAAAAACGCGTTAAAGATTGAAAAGAAGAACCAGAATATAATAAATATTACTGATTGAGGAATACTTTTCCTTTTCCAAAAGACTAATGCAACTACCGTAAAAAGCGCAAGTATTTTTATGAGTATAAATCCTTGTGAAATTATAAATTTATTTTTGTATCCTACATAACTTATATTACTGAAAAAGGTTGCTTGAATAAAATCGACAATAGATCCTTGTATATAAAAATATAATATCGTCAATACGACCGGAATTAAGAATCCGACTGAATAAATCACAAGTTTTTTTACTAAATCTTTGTAAAGCCGTTTATTTTTATGTATAGAAAACTTTTCAGGTAAATAAATAATGGTCAGGAAAATAAAAAATGCCGTGAAATCGAATAGGGCAACGATTTTAAACAAAAATGCTATGCCAAGTAATAATCCAGCGCTAAAAAGGGATACATATACCCTCTTATATGCATGCGCTATTACAATAATTTTCGATGCTTTATAAACTAAAAGACCGGCGGCTATAATAGGTAAAAGCATAAAATTTTCCGCGTTGGAAATATTACCCTCAAGAATCGGAGTAGCAAAGAGAAGGACATAAATAACTGTACTGATAGAGCTTATCTTATGTGACCGAAAAAGGTTTTTAGAAAGATAATAGAATAAAATTGTTGATACAATTGCGAAAAACGCAGAAAGCAAGCGAACAGTAAATTGATCCGCATGGGCAATAGCATATATTAAATATAAGAGCGGCGGCTTGTTGTCCCAGATTTGACTATAAAGCATTCTTCCATTATTCAGCGCCATCCCTATGACTTCGTATACTCCTTCATCTCCGTACCAATAAGGCTCAATAAAAGAGGGCAACCGCAATAGGAAAAAAAAGAGGGAAATAAAAATAAGAAACCATATCTCTTTTATTTTCTCAATTTTTTCTATAATTTTCATACCTTTTTATTTAATAGATCCTTCGACTCGCTTTGCTCGCTCAGGATGACAGAAAAAGTTTTAAACTTTTTCTGTCACTTTATATTCAAGTCGTTTCCCCAGCATGAGTTGTGTATGTGATATAAGGGCCGGCAGAGCGGATAAGAAAAAGCCAACAATCGGCATGAGTATAAACTCAAGCGGGAATAATAGTTTGCGTCTGAATGGTAAATTCGCATTTTCGGGTCTGTTCTTATAATCAATATATAACATAATAACGAGAGCCACAAGACATGAACTTAGCAAAATACCTGCCATTTGAGGTAAATAATAGCCAAGCGACGTGCGTGAGTAAATAGGATTTAAAATTGCTATGATATTAGCCGCAACGGTCACAATAAACCAATTTGTCGGCCAAAGAATATGGTCAAGAAGAACATGATATATGAGAAAGTTTTTTCTCCAAAATGGCATACCTTTAACCGTCAATCCCCACTGGATAAATAGCGCGTCATCTGATACTCCCCATGCCCATCTTCGCTCTTGATGATATTTATTTTTGAGACTGTTTATATAACCCAAGGATTGCGCCGCGTCCATCGATGTTTTTAGAAAAATCGGTTCAACCCAAACATTTCCTTTTAACCTGAAAAAGGCTTTGAAAAATATACGATAATCTTCCGGAATAACATCAGTATCCCAGAAATCTATTTCTTTAAGCATTTTAAACGACAGTGAATAAGTCGCATTCGTAATCAACCTATCTCCCTGTACCAGAAGCGCGGTCCGCCAGAGGCTTCCGAAAAAAGAAATTATCCGTATCGGAGCCGGAACTTTCCAGATATTATTGTGGTACACATTTGCCGATTGCCAAAATTTATTATAACGGCGTGTGTCAGTTAGAAATTTATAAGTTAATAAGGCAAAAAACTCTTTATGGAAGATAGAATCTGCGTCAACAGAAGAAACAGTTGCGTAATTAATATCCAAATTCCCCTTTTCGAACAGTAATCGATAAGCTTCTCTTCCCGCGTATGCCTCATTGGATGATTTACCCTTGACTTCATTTGGAATATCCTTGTGGTATGTCGCAAAAATACTGCCAAAAACGTGCTTGTATTCATTTATAAGTATTTTAGCTCTCTCACGGGCATCCTTTTCGCGTTCTTCCATTGCCAATACAACATGCAAGTGTGACGCGGGGTATGATTGTCCTGCTAATGCCTGAAGTGTGCACCGAATTTTATCTACCTTTTCTTTATAATTTGGAATAATTAGTATATGATGTACGCGTTTTGCGTCCGGAAGTTGTTGTGCTTTTGCGTTCCAGTCTTGTTTTTCAGTATCCCTAATTTTTTTTGAAGCGATAAATGCTGTGATCGCTAAAGAAAATGATTTATAAAAGAAAAAAATGTCAAAAAAGAGAATAAAATAAGCAACAATTACCGGAATAACAAATGATCCCCAAATAGGAAATGAGATAAGAGTCCAAACAAGTAAACCCGGAAGTAATTCTAACGATCTCCGTGTTTTTATTGGGTATCGTTTAAATAGTTTTGAAAAAAATGAAGTCATAAACAAAAAGTCAAAATGCAAAAGTCAAAAGCACCCTCCAAAGGCGGGCAGGCAACTCAAAATTAAAAAGTAATAAACTTTTAACTTTTAATTTTTAATTTCCTAAATACAGTATATACGTTTTTATCCGTTTGCTCTACAATTTTCTCAAATGGAATATTTTTAAGTTGAGCAATGAACTTTGCTATAATTATAGCATATTTAGGCTCATTTCTTTGTCCCCGATACGGAATAGGCGAAAGATAAGGACTATCCGTTTCAACTACAATCCTATCAAGAGGCGTGTATTTAACCAGTTCTTCTAAGTTCAAAGGTTCGCCCTGGGGGACGCCCTTATAGGTGATATTACCATCAAACCCTATATAAAACCCAAGGTCAAGCGCTTTTTTTAATAATTCTTTCGATCCTGCCACGCAATGGAACATCCCCGGCACAGTCTGTAGTAAATTTTTATGCGTATATAATATCTCCAGAATATCCTTGCGCGCATTTTCATCCCTGCTATGAATTTGCAAAGGTAATTTTAATTTGTGGGAAAGCTCCATATGCTTAATAAACACTTTTTTCTGTATAGAAGGATCAACTATCCCATTTGACTGATAATTGTAATAATCCAAGCCGCATTCACCAATGCCTATTACTTTTGGATGTTTGGCAAGATTTTCCAATTCTTTGAGCCATGCAGGCTCTAACTTATCCGCGTGATGTGGATGGATTGCTATGACAGCAAAGAGGTTTTCGTGCTTCCCGGCTAAATCAATAGCCTTTTTACTGGAATTTATCTGTGTGCCAGCGTTAATAATTACCTTCACGCCGGCAGCTTGTGCGTTTTTAATTACCTGATCGTAATCAGATTCGAATGAATGGAAATTAAGATGACAATGCGCGTCAATCACAAATAAATTATAGCAGTTTTATGTAAGCAAAACCTTTGCTATGATGTAACTGTTCACGATTCTAACATAAATATTCTTCGAGTGAGGCTAAAAGCCGAATCGAGAAGTTCTCGACTCCGCTATCGCTACGCTCGAACAATATAATTTATGTCAGAGGTGTGAACTCATTCGCTATGATAGTCCGCTTTCGTGCAGTATAATTATTTATGTGGAATAATTCATTTATAAAATGTTGAAACATTTATATAAAGGAAATTTGACTTGGATTATCTTAGTTACAATATTATTTCTAGCCGCGATTGGTTTTGATATCTCGTCTTTTCTTCGCGGCCCTGCTCCCTATCCGCCGGAGTGGCAATGGACATATCTTTTTATTAATACCTTGGATCGAATTTATCTGCCTATTATTTTTATCAGCATTCTGATCGTGCTTTTTTGGTTCTCCGAGAAGAAAAAAGGATTTTTTGTCAAACACACAAAATTGCTTCTTGTTTCAATCATAATATTAAGCTTTTTATTTCAGATAAGCGTCCAGTTTTTCAGCAGGGCAGGTATTCCTGTATTAATTCACAGGATAATAAATCCTGAGTTAAACGGTTATTTTACCGCGGCACTTCCTATTCAAAACGCGGGTGATTTTCTTAATACTTACAATCAGAATATTTTGAAATTTGTTTATCACGCAAAATCACATCCACCCGGCGCCATACTTTTATTCTTCTTTATCAAACAACTAATATCTGCTTTTCCCGTATTGGGAAATATTGCGAGCAGTTTCTCTCCAACCCATGCAGATGTTAAATTAATATGGGAAGCTTTATTACCATCCGAGAGGGCAACTGCAATTTTTTCAGCATTTTTAATACCTTTTCTTTCCGTGCTTAGCGTTATCCCTCTTTACTATTCTTCAAAAATACTATATGGCGCAAAGACCGCCCTAAGAAGCGTGTTTTTATTCGTATTTATTCCAAGCGTTGTACTATTCATTCCAATCAACGACTCATTTTTGCATATTTTCGCGATAACTGCTTTTTTCTTTATGTTAAAGGGTATAAAACAGAAAAAGTTATTGTATGTATCTCTTTCCGGTTTAACTTTATTTTTGGGAGTTTTTTTCAACTTATCCCTGCTTCCTCTTGTTATTTTGTTAGGGACGTTTTTTCTATTTACTAAATATAAAGTCAAAAAACTACAGTTTAAAGATCTTTTAAAAAGTGGATTGGCCTTCTCTCTGGGATTTATTTTACTACCTTTCTTTTTATATATAACTTTATATTTTGATTTTATTGAAATGTTACGAATTATTATGGGCAGCGTTCCGGATATCCACACAAGGTCATATAAAATTTGGATATTTTACAATCTTTATGATTTTCTTATTTTTTCGGGAATCCCCATTGCCGTTGTTTTTTTACTTTCCATAAAAAAATTGTTTTTAAACCATTTGCTTATAGCATTCCTAACTATGTTGATTGTTTTAAATTTTTCCGGTTCCATAAGAGGAGAGACCGGAAGAATTTTGGTAATTTTTATGCCTTTTATGGCTTTAATTGCAGCAAATTTTGCAACAAATAATTTGAAATTTACCACCAGACAATTCGGAATATTCCTTGCTCTTCAGGCATTACAGATATTGGTCATGCAGGAATTTTGGGTGATGCTGTGGTAGTTAAATGCGGGGAAATAAAGGCTTTTGAGAAAGGATCTTCGGGCCTTTAAATTGTTCCAGGATTTGTTGGGATGTATTTGGCATGAAAGGCGCAAGCAGTAAGCTGATTTCCTGTATCTCATCAACGCAATGCGCTAATATCGCCCTTACTTTCTGGCTGTTGGTTTTTATAAGCGCCCATGGCTTTTCCTGATTTATATATTGATCAAGGGCAGTGATTTTTTTCCAGATATAAAACATTGCTTCATTGAATTTGAATTTCTGTAATGCCCTGCTATATTCACCGTCTTCGATTATGTGCTCGCTTATCCGACTTTCCGAGCCCATTTGCTGATAATCTATTGACTCGCACAATTTTGCGACCCTGGCAATTAAATTCCCCAGTCCGTTTGCCAAATCACTATTGTATACTTCTATAAATTTCTTTTCTGAGAAATCACCATCAGAAAATGGAGAAAACTTCGCGAGAAAATAATATCGCAGCGCATCTGCTCCGTATTTATCAATAAGCTCAAATGGGTCAATGACGTTACCCAGCGTTTTGGACATCTTCTGTCCATTCACCGTAAAATACTCATGCACAAAAAGCGCTTTCGGCAGAGCGAGTTTGGCTGAAAGCAAAATTGCCGGCCAATATACCGCATGGAAACGGATAATTCCTTTTCCTATCACATGGATATCGGCAGGCCACCATTTATTGTACGCCTCGTCATTCCAATTGAACCCTATTCCGCTTTGATAAATATTCAGCGCATCAAACCAAACATAAATTCGTTGAGTTGGGTCATTTGGCACAGGTACTCCCCAATTTTTGGCGCGCGCATTGCCGCGGGAGATGCTGAAATCCTGAAGTCCGCTTTTTAAGAAAGCCAGTATTTCGTTTTTACGGGATAACGGAATTATCTTGTAAGTATCTGTTGAAATGAGTTGTTCTATCTGTTTTTGATATTTAGAGAGCCGGAAAAAATAATTTTCCTCTTCAATGATTTCAAGCTTCTTTCCGGGATGCTCAGAGCATTCATGGTTCTCATCCAGCTCGTTTTCTGTATAAAATGCTTCGCAGCCAACACAATACAATCCTTTATACGACTTCTTATAAATATCTCCGCTCTTGTCACATAATTCCCATAATTTCTGACTGGCCGCGTGATGTCTCGGATCGCTGCCTTTTTGCCAAGTATCAAACTCAACACCCAGTTTTTTTGACAAATCATAGAAGACTTCTGTATTTTTATCTACAAATTCCTGTACCGGCAAGCCTGCTTTTTCAGCCGCCCGGACATTTTTTAACGCGTTCTCATCTCCGCCGCACAAAAGTTTTACTTCATAGCCTTGCATCCGGCGGCAGCGTGTTATAACATCTGATTGTACAAATTCCAGCGCATGTCCGATGTGAGGACGCGCATTTACATAAGGGATCGCGTTGGTAATATAAAATTTTGCCATAGATAAATATTGAGCCTTTCGGAAATTGTATCAAAGCAAAGCTACGCAAACAAGATCAGGATTATTGCTTATCATTGTTTCCGGTAAAAAAAAATTCCATAACCAGAAAAAGGGCAATTAGTAGAAAAGCAAACAATGGGTGGGTTAAATTGTTCAATTGCAATAGTAGATATAGTATTGCAAGTAGACCGATAAAAAACGCGTGCTTTTTATTATTGAAAATAAATAAGACAGTAAAAAAAAGAAGAAGGAAAATAGAAATAAAAAATAGATAAAGAACGGAAAAATTATATTGCAGGATAGATACCTGGTAAGCAGGAGGAAAAAAGAATATGAGAAAACATGTAGTAATAAAAAAGAAGATAGATAGAAATTTTATGAATAGATTTCTTCTATAAAAATACTTAAGCTTCATATCAAATAAGTTCTAAGCTATTATACCCCTCTGCTTTCAAATTGCAAAAAAGTATAATACCTAACGAAGCAATCATTACGTTATATTATATTGCTATATCAGCCCGATTACCATTTGAAAGCTACGGTAGGTATATACCAAATTCTTGCAAAATGATTGCGGAGTGGTATATAAACTATTTTCCGTCTTGACACCTGTTGGCAGTCGTGTTATATTAGTGCTAATTATGCATAATTTAACACAAAGGCAGGTAGAAATACTTAAGAGTGTAATTGAAGAGTATATAGAAACCGCTGAGCCGGTTGGATCTGAAACTATTGAAAAAAAGCGAAATATAAGCGCATCACCGGCTACTATCCGCAATGAGATGGTCAAATTATCGGAGTACGGATATTTGAAGAAGCTTCATTCATCAGCAGGCAGGATACCCACAGCACAAGGAATTAAATTTTATGTTAGCGACCTCATGAAGGAAAAAGAGCTTTCGACTGTCGAGGAAGTTGCCTTGAAAGAGAAGGTCTGGGACTACCGCGAGAAACAACAGCGATTCTTAAGAGAAGTTACCATATCCCTCGCAGATAAAACTAATACCCTGGCTATAGTTACCACAGAAGGAGGAGACCTATATAGCTCCGGTTATGCTAATATCCTCGATATGCCTGAATTCTTTGATATTGATGTCACTAAGACTCTCCTGGAGGCGCTTGACGAATATGATTTATTCAAAAATATTTTTGATAACGCCCCGCAGATACAGGAAGATATCCATGTATTGATTGAGGATGAACTTGGTTCACGCTTAATAGGACCATATGGGTTTATTTTTACTGACTTTATTACTCCAATGCATATATCAGGCAAGATTGGTGTCTTGGGACCAACAAGACTTCACTACACCTCGATCATCCCGACTGTCCGATATTTTGGCAATTTAATTGAAAGCAGCGCAACCGGATGGTAATAGAGATATAAAAAATCAAAGATGAAGAATGATAACGATAAAATAAAAAAAGAGAAGCAGGATGAGAAGGAAGAAAAACCGAAGAATGAATCTGAACAGGAAATAGAAAAGCTAAAACAAAAAGTTGAGGAATGTGAAAATAGTTACAAACGGGCACTGGCGGATTATCAAAATCTGCAAAAGAGAGGGATTGAAGAGCGGCAAAATTGGCTGAAAATCGCTAACAGGGAATTACTTTTGCGTTTGTTGCCGGTATTAGATACTCTCATGCTTGCTTATAAACATAAGGAATCGGATGAATTAAGGGTAAGTATCAATCAATTTATTGATGTATTGAAAGCGGAAGGAATTATAAGAATAGACACAATTGACAAGATATTTGATCCTCTATATATGGAAGCGGTAGGCATAGCAGAAGGGGAAGAAGGAAAAGTTATGGATGAGATTAGGGCGGGCTTTATGATATATGACAAACTATTGCGACCTTCTCAAGTTAAAGTAGGAAAAAGAAAGGAAGAGAGTATTAAAGAGTAAAATATTTAAGTATACAAAATGAAAAAAATTCGCTATAATTAGAAATAATAAATAAATTTATGGGAAAAATAATCGGCATTGATTTAGGAACAACAAATTCATGCGTGGCGGTAATGGAGGGAGGATCTCCTAAAGTTATCCATTCTGTTGAAGGGCGTAATGTTATACCTTCAGTAGTAGATCCGATTTCGCACGTTGTCGGTGACGTAGCAAAGCGCCAGATGGTGCTTAAGGCTAAAAGGACAATCTTTTCTATTAAAAGAATCATGGGAAAGAAATTCCATGATAAATCCGTCCAATATGACCTCAAGTGGCTCCCATATGGCGTGAAAGCAGGACGCGATGATATGGCGGTTGTCACGGTTGAAGGAAAAACCTTCACTCCACAGGAAGTTTCAGCGATGATCCTGCAAAAGATCAAATCAGACGCGGAGGCCTATCTCGGCGACAAGGTCACACAAGCAGTTATCACTGTCCCCGCTTATTTTGATGACAGTCAACGCCAAGCTACAAAGCAAGCAGGAGAGATCGCGGGGCTTGAAGTACTGCGTATCATAAATGAACCGACAGCCGCAGCGCTCGCATATGGACTTGATAAGAAAAACGCGCATACGATTGCCGTATATGATTTGGGAGGAGGTACATTTGACATCTCAATTCTCGAACTTGGCGAAGGCGTATATCAAGTTAAATCTACCAATGGAGATACGCATCTTGGCGGAGATGATTTTGACCAAAAAATTATCGGTTATATCGCTGATGAATTCCAAAAAGAACATAGTGTTGATTTGCGTAAAGACCCCCAAGCATTACAGAGGCTGAAAGAATCCGCTGAGAAAGCGAAGATAGAGCTTTCAAGCGCGCAGGAAGCGCAGATCAATCAACCATTTATCACCCAAGGCAAAGACGGCCCGCTACATCTGACTATGACTTTGACCCGGCCAAAACTTGAATCCATCATTGGTGATCTGATACATAAAACTTTGGAGCCGGTTAAAAAAGCGCTTAAGGACGCAGGTGTAACAGAAAAAGATATTAATGAGATTATTTTGGTCGGCGGCATGACTCGTATGCCAAAAGTCGTTGAGGTCGTTACAAAATTCTTTGGTAAGGAAGCAAATCGCTCTGTTAATCCCGATGAAGTTGTTGCTGTCGGGGCTGCTGTTCAAGCAGGAGTTTTGGGCGGAGAAGTTAAAGACGTACTCCTTCTGGACGTTACCCCGCTGACGCTTGGCATTGAAACAATGGGCGCGGTGTCGACCCCGCTTATCACAAGAAACACAACAATTCCTACGTCTAAGTCTCAAGTCTTTTCCACTGCGTCTAATAATCAAACCCAGGTTGAAATTAATGTTTTACAAGGCGAGCGACCAATGGCAGCTGACAATAAATCGCTTGGGCGTTTTATTCTTG
Source organism: Patescibacteria group bacterium (assembly GCA_018900295.1). GTDB lineage: Bacteria > Patescibacteriota > Microgenomatia > Levybacterales > UBA12049 > JAHIGH01. The sequence continues at coordinate 13,277 of JAHIGH010000041.1, forward strand.
ACGGCATACCGCCCGCTCCACGCGGAGTCCCGCAAGTTGAGGTAACTTTTGATATTGACGCAAATGGCATACTGAATGTGAAAGCCAAGGACAAAGCGACAGGCAAAGAACAAAGCATCAAGATCACCGGCTCAACAGGACTCTCAAAAGATGAAGTTGAGAAGATGACAAAAGAAGCAGAAATACATGCTAAAGACGACGCTGAAAAGAAGGAAAAAATTGAAGTGCGCAATCAGGCTGATTCGCTTATATTTACCGCAGAGAAAGCTCTCCATGAAGATAAAGATAAGATCAGCGCGGAGCTTAAAAAAGAAGTTGAAGATAAAGTAAAAGCGCTTAAAGATATTTTGGATTCCGGCACTAAAGATGAAATACAGTCTAAAACCCAGGATCTTTCTGACAGCGCGCAGAAGATCGGACAAAGCATGTATGGTTCAGCGAGCCAAGGTCAAGGAGCACAAGGCGGCGAACAAACAAGCGGCGGCCCGAGTTCTCAAGATGAAAAAACTCAGAACAAAAAAAACTCCGACTCCGCCAAGGCTTCGTCGGACAAGGACGAACCGGTAGAGGGCGAGGTCGTCGAATAAAGACTTATGAGTAAACAAAAGGCAATGATTTTTGCCGCGCTTTTTGCTTCTCTCACCGCAGCAGTTTCTTTTTTTAAGATACCCTTAGCGTTCACTCCTATACCGATAACCTTGCAAACAATTATAGTCCTCCTCAGCGGAGCGATGCTTGGCGCGAATTATGGCGCCTTGGCCATGATAATCTATCTTCTCCTTGGTGTAATCGGCTTGCCTGTTTTCGCCGGAGGATCTTCGGGAATTGGTGTTTTGCTCGGCCCGACCGGAGGGTTTTTACTAGGTTTTCCGATTGCGGCTTTTGTCATTGGTAAGCTTGTTCGAACAAAAAAAATAACAGCATTGCTATTTGCAATGCTTGCCGGCACGCTCATTATTTACGTATTTGGAGCAATACAAGCCACGCTTGTAACTCATCAAGGTTTACCTGCAATTTTTGCCGGATGGATACTCCCCTTTATTATCGGTGACGCAATTAAATTGTTACTTGCCGCTTGGATCGCCAAGAGCATTGATATCAATAAGTATTTGAGATCCCCTCAATGATACAAGTAAGAAATCTCTTTTTTAAACATGAGGAATATTTTGTTCTTACAGATATAAGCCTTGAAATAAAGGAAGGCAGCTTTACGGCGATCATCGGCGCGAACGGCTCCGGAAAAAGCACATTGGCAAAGCACTTTAACGGTCTATTATTGCCTACAAAGGGCGATGTGATAGTTGATGAGATAAATACGAGGAAAAACCAGGTCGAAATTAGAAAAAAAGTAGGTTTGGTTTTTCAAGATTTTCAGGAC
>JAHIGH010000042.1 GCA_018900295.1 Patescibacteria group bacterium
ATTGCGCTTCTCTTGGCGCTTTTTGTGAACTCTGATCCCCTGAGTACTGATGAAATAACTGATGAGAAATGGAAAAAATCCTGGTTTAATTCACCCCTGTTTAAAAAATTTTCATCATATTTTGTCCTACATCCTTTATCAATCGTTTTGATTGGCTTTATTCTTGCTGTTATGTACATGACGAACGCTTGGGATGGTGCAATTTATTTATTATTATCTTCCCTGGTAATCTTATACCTCATTTGGGAAAAAGCTTACAAAAACTCTCAAGATTCTATGCATGTAGATCAGGAAGTTGAAGTCATTGCGCAAGTTCAGAAACCAAAGTGGTTTAAAATAAAAATTCCGAAATCCTTCTGGTTATTTTGTCAGCGCTTGTCCGTACCCATTATTGCAATAATGTTCACTTTCTTTGTCTTTTCCTTCCCCTACAATTATTATTTCAAGCCATTCGCGTCTGGAATAGGAGTTCTTTGTGCTCCGGATTCATTGACTAATGTTGAAACCAAAAGAATGGTTGATGGAAAAATAATAACCGAAAAAGGCAGGATTGGGCCGTTCCTTTTCGAGAAAGATCATTGTCAGCATTCGTATTGGTGGGAACTCTTAATACTTTATGGATTTTTCTATTTTTTCATTTTCGCATTTTTAATATATCTTACCCTTGTCAAAAAAGCTTTCCGTATAGATGCGTTTATATTACTTCTAATCCTCTTATCGACCTTTCTCATTTTTCTGCCGGAATTTATCTATGTAAAAGACATTTACCCTGCGCATTACCGTGCAAATACAATGTTTAAATTAGTTTTCCAGGCCTTTATTATGCTTTCAATTTGTAGTGCCTATATTTTTACCAGGATTATGCGGGGCCGCCTGCGCTTCATCTTTTTTCCACTCTCGCTTTTACTCATTATATTAGTGATGACTTATCCGTATTTAGCAATTCCTTCCTATTACGGTGATTTGAAAATGTATAAAGGATTAAATGGTATGACATATTTAAAAACGCTTTATCCGTCTGATTACGAAGCGATTCTTTGGCTCAATGCGAATATTTTAGGACAGCCGGTTATCCTGGAAGCGCAAGGAGACTCATACACCGACTACGCTCGAATTTCGGCCAATACGGGCCTGCCGACTGTTTTGGGATGGACTGTGCATGAATGGCTCTGGCGCGGCGACTACGCCGTACCAGCCCCGAGAATCACAGAAGTAAAAGATATTTACGAAACAAAAGATTTATCTTTAGCCAAAAAATTATTGGAAAAATATCATGTAAAATATATTTTTATCGGCGCTCTGGAATACGAAAAATATCCTGCCCTTGACGAACAAAAATTCAATAAATTAGGAAAATTAGTCTTCCAAAAAGACCGGACAAAAATCTACGAGCTAAAATAAGCCACGCTACTTGATCTAACAGCATATATCTCTACACAATATATAAAATTATTGAGAAAGGATTAGTTGATAAAAAAGCTTGATAAACTAGTAAGATAAGCGACAAAGCGCGATACGTTTAATAAAAATAAGTGATGATCCAAAACTTATTGAATTATTACCTTTTTTCATATAACATCTTGACAGGATGCGGGTAAAATAAGATAATGCAAGAGATATATGGATATTTCAAAATTTATAAAAGATAGTGAATCACCGTACGATAACAGGCTTGAAACAAAAATTGAAAACGTAGAAAAGCTGGTAAGAAAGAATGTTATTTCGTCACAATTTGGGAAAGTTTTAATGGCTTTTCTTATAAAGAAGGAAGTTAGTGAAAGCATTAAGCATAATTTAGAACATATTTTACATACTCATCAAAATAAAGGAGATAGATGGTTTTTTGTTAATTTTAGCAAAAAGCGAACTTGCTATATATAATGGGAAAAAATCCACAAAAAAGTCATATCCCTGCCAATCAAAAACCTCCCCAAATTTCTCATGTTGAAGAGGAAAAATTTATGGCAATTATGAGACAAATTGGAGATAATAGCTTAAATAATTTATCACCTGAAAATATTAAAGAGGTCATAAATCAGAGAGGAAAAATTGCAGACTATATCCATGAAGAAAATATGCAAGAACATGAAAGGTTTAAGATTTTACAAAAAAATTCCTTAATTCAATTAGGTGTATTGCTCACGTTTGCGGTTATCGTTTTACTATTGGTTGCCTTTATTAATAAAGATTATATGCCTCAAGCAATAACCTTAATCATTGGATTTGTAGGAGGTTTCGGTGTAGGTAAAACGGTAAAAGAACCAACAAAGAAAGATTGATGGGCTAAAACTATAAAATTATCTCGCAATCCTAACCTCTTAAGGCTCTATTCAGCTATTTTTTACAGAAATAACGCAGCCGCCTTTTATTTCACAATCAACATATTTTTGAATCTCGGTATAATTCCCGTTTCCCGCCTTTGGGATGAGAACCCATTGGTTCAAATATTCCTCAGTCATTGGCGGGTTCATAAGTAGCCCCGGGCGGCCAGTCTGCGAATCCCCGGTATCCAAAACAACGCTGGTAATAGCAGCGGATTTGAACTTCCGGGCAAGCCGGATGAAATCATCATATTCATCTTCTTTTATATTTGTTTCAATACTGTCATTCACCACGTCAATCAAA
>JAHIGH010000043.1 GCA_018900295.1 Patescibacteria group bacterium
AGGGATCCCCCTCCTTTTTTAAAGGAGGGTTGGGGGAGGATTTTTAGGGTGTGATATTTCATAGGAGTTACTATCATTGTAGTTCTAAAAGGAGTATTTTTTCAAGTAGCGGGAAGGTAAGTGCTCACCGGACATAGTTAGCCAATGTAATAAAACCCCTCCCAGCCTCCCCTTATCAGGGGAGGAGTCGGTAGGTTATCTTCCTGATTTCGCCGGGGAAATCTCCCCTGACCCCTCTTTAGTAAAGAGGGGAACTTGGCTGGAGAAATAAATCCCTCCCTAGCCCTCCTTTAAAAAAGGAGGGAATACCTCACTTTGAATTAAAATGTAAATATCAAAAATCACAAGTATTGTCAATGTCAAAAGCCAAATGTCAATTCAATGACAAATGCTTAAATGTCAAATGAATGAATTTATAGAAGTTTTAAAAACTCTTCCACAGTAAGTCCCGCGTCTTTAATAATTGCTAAGGTAATACCTTTCCCTAAATCTTTGCCTTTATGGACAGGAACTGATGCTCTAGCTTTGCAAGCCGGATCATAATAAATATGATGACTTCCGGTAATGTGATCAAGGTAAAATCCTTTTTTCTTTAAAACTTTTATCAACTTCCTGGCAGTTATTGTGGGAATATTAGGCATAAGAAGGTCCTGAAATTTTTTTGTCGATGTTTATAACAGTTATTGTTTCAAACCCTTCGTCTTTTGGTATAGGTTCGTTGTGTTTTTTCAAAGACATCAAATATCCCTTGATTGCTTCTTCAAGATTTTTCTTTGTTTCTTCAACTGTATCTCCCTGAGTATGACAACCCGGCAGCGAGGGCACAAAGCCGTGGAATCCCTGTCCGTCTTTTTGAATAATAGTTCGAAAAGTAAACTGCTTCATAATATTGATTGTAGCACAATTGGCGACCCGGTTGCCGGCAGGCAGGCAAATGACAAAATAAAAATGACAATCAGAAAAATGTAAAATGGAAATATCAAAGTGGAAAATGACAGACTTAAAAGTTCTTTAAGGCTAAATTTTAAATTTAAAATTTGAAATGAAATCCTAAATGATTGAATTTTAAAATTATTTATCCATTTAGTAATTTAAAATTGATTTAAAATTTCAAATTTAATAGAAATTAGAAATTCATGTTACGCAACTAATGTTTCTGGTAAGCGAGGAACGAGCGCATCCAGAATCTTATAACGGATTCTGGACAAGCCAGAACCTACACTGCGTAACATGGGTTATTCATTTAAGAATTTAGGATTGATTTAAAATTTCAAATTTAAAATTTCAAATTTTCCTTAATGTCTTCCTTTGCTTTGGTCGTAGGAAAGTTTGATTTCGTCAGCCGATAACGCCCGGTTGCCTGCCCTTCCGAAGCCTTGGCGAAGGAGGGTAGATGCGGACTTCGCTGATTTATACTTAAGATATCATTTTTTACCCAATCCTTGATCATGCGGGCCAATTGTGCGTACAGTAATTTCTTGCTCTTCAATAATAATAGTGAAACGATAATGATAATCAATGCGGCATTCCCATATATCAACATAACCTTGCATTTTTTTAATTCGCAATGAGGGATGCCGTATGTCTGATACAAGAAATATAAACTGTTTGTCTGCCTTCTTTTTTATTGAGAGCGGGAGACTTTCATAAGCTTTCAATGCTTTCTTTGTAAAGCTGATTCTCATGTTTTATTTTAAAGAATTAAGGTGTTTTTGCATTTCTTCTACGGAATTAAACGTAACTATTCGCCTTTTTTTTATATCTTCCGTTGCTTTTTCTTCCTCTTTTTCCCACCACTCATCACTACCATAAGGAGCTTCTTCTTTTAAAAGTTTGTTTTTAAGTTCATTCATGTCCTGTCTTAGTTCATCCAAGTGGGAAAGGATTTTTTCAACTGTTTTTGTTTCAACAGTAATTGTCTGTGTCATATAAAAGTATTTTAACACGGAGTAAAAAATATAACAACCGTGGTGTACTATACGGCTTTAGCCTCCTCGCAATGACAAATTCATTTGAAAATTAAGTCATTGAAAATTCCTTACTTTAAGGCTAAAGGCTAAATTTTAAATTTTAAATCAATTTTAAATATCTTAATTTTAAATTTATTAATTTAGGATTTCATTATTTATTTTAAGTCTAAATTTTAAGTTTTAAATTTGAAATGAAATCCTAAATGATAAAATTTTAAATTGTTTTTTTACTTCTGCCTTCTAATGTCAGAATGATTTTTGAAAATATCAGAGTTAGCTCTTGGGCTTCTTGCCACAATTTTCCGCCTTGTTCTTTGTATTCAGAAATAGTTGTTGAAACCAATTGCAACCAATACTTTGTTTCTTTTGCTTCTTTTTTGCAAATGTATATTTTATTCTTGAAATCTTTTCTGGAACTTGCTCCGTTGGCTTCGCAGTAGTTGGCGCCGATACTTGTAGCAGAACGAATCAGTTGATTTATTAATGGATTGTTAATATTGCTTTTGGGCAATTTGCTTACAAAAATAATAATATCCCCGCTGAATTTTATTGTCCTTGTTTCTAAATTGTAGTTATCTGATGTTTTATTCATTTAAGAATTTAGGATTGATTTAAAATTTCAAATTTAAAATTTCAAATTTTCCTTAATGTCTTCCTTTGCTCTGGCCGTAGGAAAGCTGGATTTCGTCTGCGGAGAGGGCGCGGTTACAAAATAAAAGATTCCAGCCAAAATTCATAATATGGAATAAAAATCACTGTCGTATTTCCAACCGTTATTTCATCGCTTAGCGCCAAATTCACCACATAAGCTTTTTTCGGATTATATTTGGCGATAAAACTGCGGAGCGAACGGGTAATTTCCGGCCGTTTCAAATTTTGCTTCTTTGCTTCCACCGGAATAACAGCTTCGCCGGAATTGACGATAAAATCAACTTCCGCTCCGTCTTTGGTTCGCCAAAAATGGATAGACGGCAAGGCGCGCTTTGTTTTTTCTTTAAGGGCGTTAAAAACATAATTTTCAAACACAAACCCGACATTATCATCCAGACTAATCCGCCCGAAATCTCCGGCCGCGTAATTGCGCATGCCGATATCATAAAAATAATACACCGGCGCTTTTGTTATTTCCTTGCGGACATTTTTAAAATAAGGAGTGATTTTTTCCAAAATAAATGTTTTTTCCAAATACCAAAGATAATTTTTGACAGTCGGGATTGAAATTCCCAAAGTGGCGGAAAGTTCGGAAACATTTGCCAAATTTCCTATTTGCGAAGCCAACAGCCTTAATAAACGGGTAAAATCATCGGTTTTTTGAACCCCTAAAAGATAAGCTATGTCTTTTTCAACATAACTTCTGTAAATTTCGTCTATTATTTTTATTTTTTCCTCTTTTGTTTCCTCTAAAATAACTTTCGGATAGCCGCCGTAATTTAAAAATTCTTCCAAAAACAAGCGGGTTCGCGATTTTTCCACCTCGAAAAAATCGCTCAATTTATCTTCATATTTATAATCAGTTCTATAATTCACGAACTCGTCAAAAGACACCGCGCCAAGCTCAAACACTCTTTTTCTGCCGGCAAGCGATTCGTGAATTTTTTCTTTAAGTTCAACGCTGCCCGAGCCGGAAACAATAAATTTATACGGCAAGTTCATATCATACAAGCCCTTAAGAAAAAGCCCCGCGTTTTCTTTTCTTTGTATCTCGTCTAAAAAAACATAGCCCTTCTTTTTGCCGATTTCCAGCTCAATTTTCTTAAGCAATTTTTCCTGCGAACCAAAAAATTCCCTGTCTCTTTCTATGTCATAATTCAGGATAAGAGTCGGCTCTCCCCGCTTGTTCAAATCATCAGCCAACAAAGACATCAGAGTTGTTTTCCCCGCTTGTCTTGGTCCGATAATCAAACTAATTTCTTTTTTGTCCAAATGAGCTTTTAGCTCCAAAAAAAGGTTTCTTTTAATCATACTTCTATTTTAGTCCGATTATTTTATAAGTCAAGGTTGTGTTTTATCGTTTGAATTTTGAGTGACTGAATGTCTCAAAATTAAGAAATTCGAGTTTGATTCAAAATTAAAAATTCAAAATTAAAAATTAAATTTAGTGTTTTCCTTTGCTCTGGTCGTAAGAAAGCTGGATTTCATCCGCGGAAAGCGCGCGGTTGTAGATGCGGACTTCGTCGATGGAGCCGTTGAAAAGTTGACCGCCACAATCACTTCTGGCATCTGCTCCAATGCACGCAATATCACTTCCAGAGGTAGGTGCTCCGATTGAAGATGTATCCACTAAAACACCATTAATATAAAACATTCTATTGGTTACATTCCATACAGTAATAAGATTACTCCAAACACCGACATTAAGAGTATAAGTATACAATGATGATATTTCTGGCGTCCATTTTCTAAAATTTATCTTATTTACGCCCGCCTGATCTATATATTCAAATTTCCATCCGAATGCTTCGCTGGCTGGGGCAGTCCCAACAAAAGTCATATAACCATTTATGCCAGGTTGTGTTGATAATTTAACCCAAACACTTACAGTCCCAGAAGTACCGTTGTAATTACCTGTGGTTGGCAACTGAACATAATCATCCACACCATCAAAGGTCGTGCCTGTGGTTCCAATCACCGCGCCGTTCACCGCTGTGCCGTTGTTGGAATATGGCGTGCGGTCCGTGAGGACGGTCGCGGATTTGGTGTAAGTTGAATTCATCGGCATATCCAGGACCAGGCCTTTTTGCAAATTTCCGGCGGAAAATTTGGGACGGTATGCGTTGTATTGCGCGAGAATTTCCTCCGCGGAAAGCGCGCGGTTGTAGATGCGGACTTCGTCGATGGAGCCGGAGAAATAACTATAAGCAGTAAGAATGTATCCCCAACCGATATTCATCTGATGGCTTGAGCCTGTATTCAAATTTCCACTTACTGCCGCAGAATTCACCATCACATTATTAAGATATAATTTTTGCTCCCCACTTTTATAAGTAAATACTGCGTGATTCCACGCATCAGCAACTGCCGTGCCTCCTGCTATTGTATACCCAACACCACCGACCCAGAATTCAGTAAATATATTTCCATTACTACGTAGAGAAAAGTCATTTTCAGAAGCGGGAGCAAGGGTATTCCATCTACCAATTATTGTTCCATCATGCAATGAATTTGGTTTAAACCATGCCTCTAATGTAACAGACGAATTTGATAAACTCGTTTTCTGACCCACATCCACATAATCGCTCGTTCCATTGAAAGTCATCGCGCGATCCGCCTGGCCCATATGGTCGGTGGTGAAGCCGGCGGCGTTGGCTGATGTGCCGTGATTGCTGAAAGCCGATTTGTCCGTGAATCTTTTGGTGGCGGGGTTGTAACTCTCGCTGTCCAGATTCCAGTGTCCGACGAGACCCTTTTCTCCGGTTCCCGCGGAGAATTTGGGACGGTAGAAATCATAACTCATCTTTACCTCCTCCGCGGAAAGCGCGCGGTTATAGATGCGGACTTCGTCGATGGAGCCGGAGAATGGCTTTGTTGTCCTTCCGCCTATCACCCAGTCAGCGGAGACTTGAGTAAAATTTGACATACTGGCAACCGTTGCGATTTGAACTCCGTTTCGATATATCTTCATATAATTTCCTGAGTTTGATGCCTGAAAAACGTAATGACCCCAAACACCTGCCCAGCTTGATTGAAAAGTTGCAGATAAAGATACAAACGGTTTGCCAAATTGCCAAATAATCGAGCCATCCCACGGAAAATGGACAGTAACTCGACTGCTTGCTTGGGGTTCAAGAGGAACAAAAGTAAAACCATCATGTTGCCCAGTTGCTATAGCGGGTTTAATCCAAGCTTCAATAGTAATTTCGCTGGTTGGCATTTTATTTCCAAAACCGCTGATATTAACATAATCATCGGTGCCGTTGAAAGTCATCGCCCTGTCCGCCTGGCCGGTGTGGTCGGTGGTGAAGGTGGCGGCGTTGGAGGATGTGCCGTGATTGCTGAAGGCGCTCTTGTCCGTAAACCTTTTGGTGGCGGGGTTGTAGCTTTCGCTGTCAAGATTCCAGTGGCCGACGAGGCCTTTGGTAAGTGACCCGCCTGTGGTTCCGGAATTTCCGCTACTTCCGGTACTAAGTCCGGCCATAGCGTAAAGACGGCTGATTGAATACGCCAGGGCGGCTAAGATGATGAGGGATAGGAGGATGGTTGTGATGAGTTTTTTTGTGAGCTTCATAAATGGTTATTTTTTCTATATTCTACGCGTTTTCTATAAAGTTCTTCCGTAAGCCCGCCCTCTTTCATATGCTTCTCTTTCAAAGAAATAATTAATTTATCAATCAGATAATTGGCTTGATTGATAAGAGTGATCATCAAATTGACCGCTTTTTCGGGGTCTTTTGGGAGATTGGGGAAATTAGGGGAATCAGGGAGGGTCGGCGTCGCTTTAATAATCTCCCAGATATTCCCTATTTCCCTTATCTCTCTTATCACTTTCTCCTTCGGCCAAATCGCCAAACCATTCTGCCGCGCGAAAGCGTGGTAATCTTTCAGCAGCTCCTCCAAGCTCCCCCGCGCCACTCCGCTCAATTTGATATATCCCTTCATTCCTTCCTGCTGGTTTCCCTCCAAAATATTCTGCATTCCGCTTCGCGCCGCCTGCGTCATCTGATCGCGCGTGCGTGAAAACTTGCTGATGTTGACATCGCAAAATTCCACCGTTAAATCATAAACCGGCACCGCGATTTTATAAGCCAGTAAATATTCATACCCCGCTTTTTTCTTTTCTATATTCATAAGTATACCACTCCGCAAGCATTTTGCAAAAATTCAGAGAAGTAGATTGTTACAAATAAAACCACGGCAAAGCAATTATATTTTCCGCCAGCTTTTCTTTTCTTTCGCCCATTGTTATCACATATCCGCGCTTTGCGATTTTTTCATAATCAGACAAAAAGATTTTCAGTCCTTTAATTTCCGACAAAGCGACAAATTTTGAAGCCTTTATTTCAATCGGAATCACGGTATTTCCCAAATCAATAATGCAATCAACTTCAGCTCCGCCGGATGTCCTCCAAAAATAGACTTTGTAATTTTTATTCAATATTCTTATTCTTCTGATTATCTCCAATATCACCGCGTGTTCAAATAACGTGCCTTTCTGCGCGTTAATAGCATTCTCATCCAAAGGAAGCCGTGCGAGGGAATTGCGGACTCCGACGTCAAAAAAATAATACCGCGGAGAGGAAAGTATTCTTTTGCGGGAATTTTTAAGATAAGGATCAACTCTTTCCATCACCAAAGTATCTTCCAGCACACGATAGAATTCTTTGATTGACGGCTGGCTTACCCCCGATTCGTTTGATAATTTGGTAAGGTTGGGGCTTGTTCCCGATTCCGCCGCCGCCAGCTCCAAAAATCTTGAAAACGCCCCGATTTTTCGGCTCAACGCTTCGGCTCTTATTTCTTCCTCCAGATAAATTTCCGCGTAAGATTTGAGGAAGTCCCGCCTATCCTCTTTTGGCAACATGACTATTCCGGGAAGCGATCCGAATATCAAGGAATCCTCAAAAGAATAATTTATTTTTTTATTGATATTTTTTATCGCTAAATCAGCGATGGATCCTTTTTCAAGCAGTCCCAGCTCGCCCCATAAAAGCGGATCAAGATAAAAGCGCTTAATTCTTCCGGGCAGAAGATTGATCCCGCTTCGCTTAAGCTTTCGCGCCGAAGATCCGGTTAAAACAAACGAGGCTTCTTTTTTGTCAATCAGAAATTGCGCCGAATCAAAAACTTCCGGCGCTTTTTGCGCTTCATCAACAAAAATAACGGGCTTTCCGCCAAAAGCCTCTGCCTGGCGTATTATTTTTGACGGATCCGCTTCAATTTCCTGGCGCGTTGACGGATTTTGTAAAAAATATTCAATTTTATTTTTGACATTTTTCAATATATTCTGAACCAGAGTGGTTTTTCCGACTTGACGGGGTCCAAGAATAAGACAGGAATATCTTTTGGCTACTAAACGGTTTATTTTCGTATTTAAATATCTTAACAATGGTTTATTTTTACCTTGCATATATAAAGTATAGTTTGTATTTATAGGATTGTCAAATGGGGTACGCGTAAGTGCTCACTGGGCATAGTTTCCCAATGCAACAAAATCCCTCCTAGCCTCCCTTTAATAAAGGGAGGGATTCCCTCCTTCGCTAAAGCTACGTTAGGGGCAGGCCCTCCTTTACTAAAGGAGGGTTAGGGTGGATTTTTCCAGGCATGAACTATTAAATTGATGGTACCCCTAGTGAGCAATTACGGTTACGCTTTACAAAAATCTCCTAATAAAGGAGGCCAATTTTAATTAATGATCCACCCCGTACATACTTACCTCGTGTCGGAGGCTTACAGCCTCGCGCCCACGAGGGGCGCATTACGGGGCAGGCCAATTTTAATTAATGATCCACCCCACAATTGCTTACCTCCTCCCGAGGTCTACGTCCTCGCGTCGGAGGGGCGCAATAGCGGGGCAAGCCAATTTAATTTACAATCCACCAGTTGAATTTGACATTTTGGCTGACGGGCGTGACAGTTTCTACTTTGAATGAATTACCAGCTGTTTGAGAGGTGACTGAGAGAGGCACGGTGATCTTGGTTTTGGGTGTAAGGAAAATTCTGGATTTGGCGGTTACGGTTGTTGTTTCGATTACTGCGCTGCTGCTACCGACCGGTATTGTGCCTTCGCCCAAGGAAGCAGAGAGAGTATCTGTTGTGTCGATATTTATTTTTTTGGCGGTGATTTCGCCTTGGGTTGTGATATTTCCTTTGGTATCTATCGCGATTTTTCCGTTCAGGATGTCCAGGCCGTTGAGGCCGTCCGATTGAAGTTTCAATGGGCCGGAGAGGGTGTTGATGGAGGCGCAAGAAATCCCCTCTAACTCCCCTTTATCAAGGGGAGAACATGAATCGAGGCCGGTGATGGAGAGGAGGCCGATATTGAGATTGCCGGTGATGCCGACATCTGCGAGAAGTGTGCGGCCGGTGACCGCGAGCGTGCCGGAGACGGTGGCGTCGTGGACGTCCAGTTGCTCGAGCGCAAGTTGCAAACCTGCTGATTGGCTGGCAGTCAGAGATGTGAAGAGAGGCGATTCAAGAATATTTTTCAGCATAGCCGTGTCTGAGGCGGTGGAGATGAGTTGAGAGTTGAAAGTTGAAAGTTGATCCCACTTCGCTAAAGCTTCGCGGGACAGGGAGTCGACTTGAGACCGGAGGGTTGAAAGCTGAGTCTCCGTTGAAGCGAGGCGGGCCGCGTCAGACGCGGCTGCGGCGCTGTCGGTTGCGTTGAGAACAGTCCAGACAGTTGCGGCGCTGTCGGTCGCTTGTTGTTCGAGCGTATCTACGCGGAGGGCGAGATTGGAAATAATATCTCCTGA